>NZ_JBEPLO010000001.1:0-174377 GCF_040545225.1 Streptococcus rupicaprae
GTGAGATTGCCGTTACTGGTGCCAATGTTCTTGGCGAAGCTGCTCAGTTCTTCGATGTGGCAGTTGACGGTCAAACCGTTACAGCTACCATGAAGGACTTCAAGGACGCTAAGGCCTTGGCAGGTAAGGAAGTTGAGTTGGTGATCACAGCCCACATCAAACCAGGTGTGACCACAGCTAAGATCCCTAACACAGCGAAAGTGACCTATCAGAACAAGTCCCATGTGGACGGTACGCCTGATAGCGAAACGCCACCAACGCCACCAGTAACTGTAACGCCACCACCATTGACGAAGAAGATCAATGAAAGTCTTGATCACTTGGATGTAGCCAACGCAACAGACTACACTTACAACATCAAGACCCTTGTACCAGGCAACATCGCTAAGTTCAAGTCATACGCTATCGTGGATACGCTTGATGAGGACTTGGAAGCGAAGTCAGCTAAGATTGTTGGCGAGGCTGCTAAGTACTTCGATGTTAAGGTTGATGGTCAGAAAGTGACTGCGACCATGAAGGACTTCAAGGCTGCTGCAGCGATTGCCGGTCAAGAAGTTGAGTTAGTGATTGTTTCCCAAATCCGTGAAGGGGTGACTCGTCAAGCGATCCCTAACACGGCGAAGATTACGTTCAGTAATACGCCAATCGTTGATGGTGAAGAGGATCCTAAGGGTGAAACACCGCCTAAGGAAACCCCTCCAACCCCACCAGTTACCGTAACGCCTCCAGGTGAGAACCCAACTGTGTCTAAGAAGATTAATGATACTTTGGATCATTTGGATGTAGCTACTGAGACTGACTACAATTACAACATTAAGTCACTTCTTCCAGTTGATATAGCATCATATAAATCTTATGTGATTACAGATACCTTGGATAATGACTTGGCCGTTCAAGGCACACCAACTATTGTTGGTGACGCAGCAGCCTTCTTTGATGTTAAGGTTGACGGTCAAACTGTTACGGCTACAATCACAGACTTTGCGGCTGCAGCATCATTTGCAGGCAAGGAAGTTGAACTGGTTATTCAATCACAAATCCGTGAAGGTGTAACTCGTGAGAAAATTCCTAACACTGCTAAAGTGACATACCGTAACAAGTCACACGTGGATGGAACGCCTGATAGCGAAACGCCACCAACCCCACCGGTAACGGTAACGCCACCAACGCCTAATACTCCTCCAATTACTAAGAAAGTAAATGGTGCTGAGAAAGCTGAATTGGGTGTACGTAATGAAATCTTTACTTATACCATCGATACAGCTGTTCCAACTGGTGCCTTTGCCTTCCAAGTGATGGATACACTTGAACCAGTACTGGCCTTTGAAGGCGACGTTAAGGCTACTGTAGCAGGTCAAGCTCTTGCAGCAGACCAGATCACTATTGACGGTCAAACGGTAACAGTTACCCTTACTAAGGAACAAGTTAAGGCTCATACTGGTAAGGAAGTCCGTGTGGCATTCCAAGCACGTATTAAAGATGGTGTTGACTTGACACCGTACATGGTTGATGGTGTGACAAGTGTTCCAAACACTGCAAACTACATCATTAACAACGATCCGACAACTAAGAAGGACTCCAATACTGTTCCTGTGGTGCCACCAACACCAGATGAACCAACAATTGACAAGAAGATTAATAAGACTCTTGAGCATTTAGATATTGAAGTTAACACTTCTTACTTGTACCATGTAACAGCCAACCTTCCACAGGATATTGCAAGTTATCAATCATTTGTTGTCACAGACCAATTGGAAGATGTTCTTGCGATTAACGGTGATGTGATTGCTTACGTAGATGGTTCTGAGACAGATGCCGTTAAGGTGACTGTTGAGGGCAATCTTGTAACAGCAACAGTGACAGACTTTGCTAAATTAGCAGGTCGCAAGCAAATTCAATTGTACATTCCAGCCTATATCAAGGCAGAGGCAGACTTGACTGCTTACCTTGTAGAAGGTGTTGCAAAAGTGCCGAATACAGCTACCGTTGCCTTTAAAGACAGCAATGGCAAGGATGGCAATAAGCCAACCAAACCTGTAACGGTAACGCCACCAACACCAGTTGAACCTCCAAAACCTGAAGATCCAACACCAGATAGCCCTGTTAAGACAGTTAGCCGTGTTGAAGGTTTGGAGCAAGCGGCGCTTCTACGTCTCCTTGATGCTCAAGAAGCCTTCCGCTTCGACATTAAGTCGGCGGTTCCTTCTGATGAGGCTGAAGACAAGCGGATCAACTTGACTAGTCTGACGGTGACAGATACTCTTGACGCACTCTTTGCAGTGAAGAAAGAGGGCATCGCAGTTAAATTGACTGGAACACCAGCTGAAACAGCCAACTATGTAGATGAGGATGTTCTTAAAGCTCAAACAGCTCTAGATGAAGCTAAGGCTAAATTGGCAGAGCTCCAGGGCGAAGAGACACCAGCACCAACATCTACAGAACTTGAGACTGCTAAGCAGCTTGTGGCTGATTTGACTCAAGAATTGGCGACAGCTCAAGCAAGTCTTGACGCATTGAAAGCAACTCCTGCTGAAGATGGGGCAACTGCTGAAACACCTAATGAAGCTGTAACAGCTCAAGAACAAGTTGTTGCAGACTTGCAGAGCAAGCTAACAGCAGCTCAAGCAGCTGTGACTGCTTTGGAAACTGCTCAACCTGAAGCTCCAGCAGTGAATCCAGTGAATCCAGCTGAACGTCAAGTGGCTATCTCTAACCAAGAGAAAGTTGTTGAGAAAGCTGAGAAAGCTCTAGCGGAAGCCAAAGACAAGCAAGCTAAGCTCGCTGAAAAACTAGCCCTCTTTGGACAAGTCAATGAGAAGGGTGAATTGACAGCTGAAGCTATCGAAGCGCTCGGTGGTAAGATTACTGTTGAGGGTCAAGATGTTACAGTTGACTTCTCTGATGAAATGACAATGGAAGCCCTGAAAGGTTACACTGTCAACGTGATTATCTACACCGCTATCAAGGATGTTAAAGCCTTGACAGATGCTCACTATAAGGGCGGTATTGATAATATTGCGACCGTGCAATACAATCATAATCCAGATGCTAAATTCACTAAGAAGACCAACAAGGTAACGGTGATCCCTCCACGTAAGACGACACCGCCACCAGTTGTGCCACCGACTCCGGTGCCACCAACACCAGTTCCACCAACACCTCCGACAACACCAGATAAGCCTAAGGTGGTAACGCCTAAGACACCAAAATCTGATTTGCCGAAGACTGGTGAACAAGTATCTATCCTAGGTGCTGTTGGACTAGTGATTGGCTTAGTAGCTCTTGGCTTCTATGGTTTTTCGAAACGAAAAAAATAGGCTAAAGGCAGGTAAAGCAGGATAGAGGGGCTTAAGCTCTTCTTTCCCTGCCTTATTTGCTAATAATGAAAAGGGAATGAAATTCATATGAAAAAAAATAAAACTCTGATGATAGCTGCTTTATCAGCTATTATGGGTGGTGCTATCATTGCTCCCGCATACACTCTGAATTCCCAACTTTTGGGGACGGTATTTGCAACAGACGATGTGCCAGCTCCTGATGAGGAAATTCCAAGCGCAGAGGAGCAAAGTGCTTTAAATGACTTTGAAGTTGCTTTGAATAATCTGGAGTCAGCAATCAGCGGGGGACGTGCTGCTTTGATTAAGCGTCGATTGACCTTAGCTGAAACAGCTTTGACTACAGCTACTAATGCGGCTAAGAGTGCAGGTGCTAAAAAAAGTCTAGCAGATCTCAATACGCGTTATGCTGCTCTTAAAGCTAAGGCTAATGGTGAGGCTGCGCCAGAGACGACGACATCAAGTACGACTAGCACGACTACGACTACAGAATCAACGACCCCAAGTACGACTAGCACGACTACGACTACAGAGTCAACAACCCCAAGTACGACTAGCACGACTACGACTACAGAGTCAACAACCCCAAGTACGACTAGCACGACTACGACTACAGAGTCAACGACCCCAAGTACGACTAGCACGACTACGACTACAGAGTCAACGACTCCAAGTACGACTAGCACGACTACGACTACAGAGTCAACAACTCCAAGTACGACTAGCACGACTACGACTACAGAGTCAACGACTCCAAGTACGACTAGCACGACCACAACGACTGAGTCGACAACTCCAAGTACGACTAGCACGACCACAACGACTGAGTCGACAACTCCAAGTACGACTAGCACGACTACAACGACAGAGTCAACGACTCCAAGTACGACTAGCACGACTACGACTACAGAATCAACGACCCCAAGTACGACTAGCACGACTACGACTACAGAGTCGACAACCCCAAGTACGACTAGCACAACTACAACTACTGTAGCACCGCCGGTCACTGAGTCAAGTATGTCAGAGACGTCTGTAGTGACTGAGTCAACCACTGCTAGCACAGAAGCAACTACTGTTACGACAGAATCAACGACAGCAGCGACAGAGCCAACAACAGTTAGCACAGAAACCACAACAGCAGCGACAGAGTCAACAACTTCGGTAACATCTTCTAGCACAGAAGCAACTACGACGACCACGTCTAAGAAGTCAGGAAGCATTGTTTTCAAACCTACTACTAAGCGAACAACGACAGTTGCTCCTAAGACTAGCACAGCAGCAACCACTGCTAAAGTTAGCGAAGCAGTGACTAGTGCCTCTAGCAAGATCGTAAAACCTGCTTCAACTCGCAAGGAACTCCCTAAAACTGGTGACCAGGCGGGTCCATGGGCGCTTGTTCTAGCTGGACTCTTTGCCCTACTAGCCTTGGTAGGTTTCAAGAAAAAGGACCTTAACTAGGCAAACAGCTGAGTAAGAAACCTTACAAAAGCGATAAGGATCAGGGTGTTGTGCCTTGATCCTTTTTGAAATGGTTCTTTGATAGTAGAGCACATGGCTAGTCACCTTTACTTTTGTAGACCCATGATATATAATGTTTAAGTAGGTCAAAGGCTTTATAATAGTGACTTTGTGAGGCTACAGGATCTGTTCTTGTAGTAGTATGGGAGGATGGCATTAGTATTGTGACGTATTGAAATTATGTGTATCATTTAGTGAGTGAAGGGCAATCTGTATGAAATTAACGGTTTTAATCACCTTGTTAAACGAGGAAAACATTATAGCCAAGACCAATGCGGCTATGGTTGAACAATTAGAGGCATTGCTAGGCCAGGAGCTGGATGCCTATGAGTTGCTCTATGTTGATGATGGGAGTACCGATAGTACCCTAAGGCTGATCGAAGGCTTTGCTATGGAAAATTCTAATATTCGCTATCTCAGTTTTAGCCGTAACTTTGGGCGAGAGAGCGGGATTCTGGCTGGTTTTCAGTATGCGACAGGAGATGCTGTCATGGTGATGGATGGGGACTTGCAGCACCCTCCTAGCTTGATTCCAGAGTTTATTGCTGCCTATCGTGCGGGCTATGATATCGTCAGTGGACAACGCGATCGGACGGGTGAAAGCAAGGCATCGACGTTCTTTGCTAGACTTTTTTATTACATTTCCAACCACTTGATGGATGTCAAGTTGACAGATGGTAAGTCGGAGTTGAAGCTGTTGAGTCGCAAGGCTCTTTCAACCTTTATTTCGCTTCCAGAGTACAATCGTTTTAACAAGGGCTTGTACGAGTGGATGGGCTATAAGGAAAAGGTTATTCCTTATAAAAACCATATTCGCGAGGCGGGTGAGAGCAAATTTGGCTTCACCAAGTCATTGAACTACGCCTTTCAGGGGATCATGTCTTTCAATGACAGGCCCTTACGTTATTGTTTGAAATTGGGGCTTTTTAGCACTGGTCTAGCACTGCTTTATTTAGCGACTGAGTTGGTACGCTATATCCTGAGTCCAGAAAAGGTGGTGAGTGGTTATTTCACGACCATTGCGGCAATTATCCTTTTTTCGGGCATTCAATTAGTTTCGATTGGTATTCTGGGGGAGTATATTGGGAAAATCTTTTATGAGGTCAAAGGGCGCCCGCACTATATCGTTGAAAAGACCAATATTGATATAAAGGGAGGAGAGAAGAAACAGTGACGATTTTTCGGAAGTCATACCAGAAACTAGGAGTGCTCTTGAGGAGTAAGGGTGGTATCTATGCTCTGAGTTTTCTCCTTCCTTGTTTGATCATGTTGGGGGTTTGGGCCTTTAATGGGCATTTTCCTTTTGGTTCAAAGAGCCTGATGGCAGTTGACTTTGGTCAGCAGTACATCGGTTTTTATGCCTATCTGAAAGAGACTTTGCTCTCTGGCCAATGGGGCTCCTTTTTCCATTCCTTCGAAAAATCCATCGGGGGTGAAATGATTGGGGTTCTGGGCTATTACCTCATGAGTCCGTTCAATATTTTCTACATTATCCTGCCCTTGAGTCAGTTTAAGTGGGCTGTCTTTTTGACCCTGCTTTTGAGATATGGTTTTATGGGGTTGAGCTTTGCTCACCTCTTGGTCAAGCGTTATAGGGGGGAAAGTCAAGGTGCCTATGTGCCTATTTTTGCGACTGCCTATGCGCTTTCTGGGATGATTGTCTCCTACCAGATGAACCCGATCTTTTATGATGCTATGATTTGGTTGCCTCTATTGATTACCTATCTGGAGGAAGCCTTGGATCAAAAGAGACCTTATAAATATATTCTGATTTTGGGGGTGACAGTCTTTACCCAATTTTATATGGGTTATATGATTTGCTTGTTTGTGGCCCTCTACGCTTGTTACTATATGGCGCCAAGCTTGGACTTGCCTAGCTGGAAGGAAAGGGTTAGAGGTTTTTTCCTGCCCCTAATCAAGGTTCTGTGCTATTCGCTCTTGGCAGCTGGGACCACAGCGGTTCTTCTTTACCCTATTGTACTCAATTTGCTACGTAGTAAAGGGGCTTATGACAATCCGCTGAGTTTTAGCTTTGCGTTTCAGATTAATCCCCTTGACATCTTATCGAAACTGGTCATCGGAGGGTTTGATAATCAGTCTTGGTCTGCTGGGCCAAGTCTGCCGAACCTTTTCGTTGGGGCTCTTGGCCTGGTTGGTTTTATCCTGTATTTTAACTATAGTCAGGCCCACAAATACCGTAAAATTGCTGCTGCGATTTTATCTGGATTATTTCTTCTGTCATTTGTCAATGAGTTTACCAGCAAGATCTGGCATATGGGACAAAATCCCGCTGGTTTCTTTTTCCGCTTTTCTTGGTTAGTTTCTTTCTTCATGGTCCTCTTGGCCTTTCAGACTCTGCAGTCCAAAAAGCAAATTAAGCCGCAGACGGCATGGACAGGGCTTGTGCTTGCCCTTGTTGCGATTACTTATCTGGTCTATCAGGACTATACCTACATTTCCTTGACTCAACCAGCTGGGCTAACCCAGCTAGTCACGGAGCATCCTAAAGCTGTCTATGTGATTTTTAGTGGCTTGATTCTTTGTTTTGGGGCTTATGTCTACCGATTGGGGCGTCAGGACAAGGTTTGGAAGCAATTGCTTCGCTTTGTCTTAACCCTGTTAGGGCTCAATATCGCTATGGTGCTCCTGTTTAAGGGTTACCTGCTGAGTCAACTGGTGCTCACCTTGATCACTTGGTTACTGGCGCTTTGGTTCTATAGCAAGCCAAGGCTAGGAAGGGTTGGTTTATTGGTGGTACTAGTATCCGGCCTCGAATTGGGCTATAACGCCTATCTTTCTCAGACCACCATAGGCTACACGGATGCTTATAAATTTAGTGATTTGGCGGTCAAACTGAGCCAATTGTCAGATCGTGTGGAGGAGCTTAATCAGGAGACATCCCAAGCACCATTTTACCGGATCGGTACAGATTTCTTATATTCTAAAGTGGATCCTTTGATAGGTTCCTTCAGAGGCTTGAGTAATTTTAGTTCTAGTATGGAAAAGTCGACGATAGACCTCTTCGGAGCCTTGGGTGATGTGGGCGGAAACGCCTCAACCTTCTACGCGAATGGTACAGCCCTAACTGATGCCTTCTATAGTGTTCGTTACTATGTGGCGCGCAAGGACTATACCCATGAAGACGTGGAAAACAATCCCAAGTCGCATTACTTTAGCAAACATTCAACGCGCAAAGACTTGCAGTCCCTATTTGAAAAAATCGATGAAGATGAGACTTTTGTCTATTATGAGAATCCAAATGTCCTTCCCATCGCCTTTGCGACCAATCAGTTGACCCGAAATATCCAGTTCGGACTAAACAATCCAGTCTCAAATCAAAATATTATCTTAAACTCAATGTCCAATCAGGACAAGGACTTTTTCCAACATCTAGCCTTTAACCATATTGACCTGGAAAATATGGTCTATAGTGAGGAAAATGGGAAGAAAACCTATCGTCGTATCGATAAGAGTCAGATGGGTAAGGTGACCTTCAGGTTTACTCCGCAAACGGATTTCACCTACTATTTCCAAGCGCCAGTCTCTCTGAGATCGTCTATGGGCAAGATGAACATCCTCCTCAATGATCAGTGGTATAACTACACTCAGAGTTTTGATCAGGTCCAATTGTGGAATATCGGGCATGATGCACAGGGTCAAGAAATTCGTTTAAGATTTGAAACGAGTACAGAAGATGAGCTCGACTTTACCAATTTCTCCTTGGTGAGAGTAGACAACAAAGAAGTTCAACCGGTTCTGGCAGATCGTTTGCAACAGGGATTGAGGGTGACTTCCTTTACAGATACCCATATCAGGGGAGAGGTAACCGTAACGGATGATAGTGATGTGATGATGACCAGCATTGCTTATAATCCAGGCTGGCAAGTTAAGGTTGATGGCAAGTTGGTTGAGACCACAGAGGCCTGGAATAGTTTGCTGAGCTTTCCGATTAGTTCTGGGGAGCATGAGATTGAGATGATCTTTGTCACACCTGGTCTAAGGGTTGGCTTCCTGCTTTCCCTCATGTCCATAGTGGTTATCGGGGGGCTGTATTGGCGAGATACTGCCCGCCATAAGCCATCTGTTTAATGCCTATGCTATCAATTGCCTATTTATTTCACTGGCAGGCAGACGATTATTTACAGTTTCAAAAAAACAACCCCCTTTCATCGCTAGACTAGCTGATAGAAGGGCGGTTGTTTTTGTTTTTTAGAGTCTGTTGAAGAACGGCTGGTAGAGTTTTTCCACTTGAAAAATGTGTAGTAGGAGCGATAGCGATCAAAAGCGATCCTGACGCTGTAACAGTTCAACTGTCCAGTGGACTGTGGAAGCTCTGAGCCTAGAAATGACAAAGTGAGGAGGGCTCAAAATTTAGCAATGAAACACTACTTGCTTTCCAAAACAGTCTAACCCCAGACTATTTTACTAACGTCTGTGCTACTTACTCAAACGGTCTGGGAATAGACCGTTTGAAGTCTGAGCCTAAACATCAGAAAGCTCAGAAAAGTATGAGAAAAAATTGTTTTCTTAAACGATAAAAAGTGCTTTTTGAAGTGGACTGATTATAAAAGAGGGCTAGGAAGGGAGAGGTAAGGCTGTGCTCTGTAGCAATCGTTAAAGTTAATAAGCTTTGATACGATCAACCGTCTGGCGATCAAGGTTTTTCACGATTGCTTGCAAATAAGCTTGGGCTTCTTCAAAGTCCGCTAGGCTAAAGAGGGTTTGGTGGGAGTGAATATAGCGAGCCACAACGCCGATAGTGGTCGATGGAATCCCATGGTGTTTCAGGTGGGCGGCTCCGGCATCCGTCCCGCCTTTAGAGGCAAAATACTGGAACTTGACGCCCGCCTCTTCAGCAGTGGTCATGAGAAAATCGCGCATGTCCTTGAGCATGATGTGGCCTGGGTCGTAGAAACGAAAGAGTGTTCCGCCTCCTAAATGGCCTTGGTCTCCATAAACATCACCAGCTGCAGAGCAATCAACAGCCAAGAAGATATCTGGCTGGAATTTTGTGGTGGAAACAGCAGCTCCACGTAGACCGACTTCCTCTTGGACATTTGCTCCTGCGATGAGGGTGTTGGGAAGGCCTTGACTAGACAAGTGTTCCAAAAGTTCGGTCACCATGAGGAGGCCGAAGCGGTTGTCCCAGGCTTTGGAAATGACATTTTTGCCATTGGCAGTCAGGATAGCTTCTGCCTGAGGGACGATGATATTGCCAGGCTGAACGCCGAAGCGTTCAGCTTCTGCCTTATCGCTGAAGCCTGCATCAAAGACAATATCTTCGATTTTTGGTGTCCCAGAAGCGCCTAGATGAGGAGGTACAGAGCCCGAGATGACAGGGATCTTGGTCCCCCTGCTGGTGTGAAGGGTGAAGCGCTGGGCGCTAACCACCATCGGATTCCAGCCGCCAATAGATACGACGCGGAAAGTCCCATCTGGTCGAATTTGATTGATCATAAAGCCAACTTCATCCATGTGGGCCGCCACCATGATGCGGGGGGCATCTGGGTCTTTGCTGTCTTTGATTCCAAAGAGGCCACCAAGGCCATCTGTTTCGATGCGGTCAACGTGGGGGGTGATTTTCTGGCGGAGGTAGTCGCGAACCTCGTGCTCATAGCCTGCGAGGCCATCGAGAGCAGTGACTTCTTGGATTTTTTGGAAAAGTTCTGACATAGTAAGGCTCCTTAAAATGATTTCTATGCTTTCTATTGTACCATTTCTGAGAGAAAATGAGGCAAAAGACTGTGGAAAAATATAGCTTTTATCGTTCAAAAGCAAGGTTTTATGGTATAATTTGGATATGAAAAAAAGAACAGCGATTGCCTTAGCTGGGCTGGTTGGGTTGACGACGCTGGCCCTAGGGACTAAGGTGTATTTGGATTATCAAGAGGGGGAGCGGATCCGAGAAATCCTGCTTCAAGTGCGGGCATTTTTTGCCCCTATGGGGGAGATTGCGACGGTATTCGTGGACCATACGGTGTCTGACCAGCTCCAGGTCAAAGGTGGTGTTATCCTGACGGATGGGCGTTTCTATCGTTTCGATTATTTGGCAGGCGAGCTATTCTACGAGGAGGCTGACTTATGAGGACTCCCTCTAGTTTAGAAGAAGTGGCAGGTTTGATTGAGACTGGCCAGCGCTTGGTCTTTGTCTTTATGGCGAGCTGGTGTCCAGACTGTCACTTTATTGCCCCTTATTTGTCGGAGATTGAAGAGCGGTTTGGGTCCGCGACTTTTGTGGAGCTGGATCGGGATGCATTTATGCCTTTGGCCAAGGAATGGGATATTTTTGGAATTCCGAGCGTTGTTGTGGTGGAAAATGGCCGAGAGGTCGGTCGCCTGGTCAATAAACTGCGTAAGAGCAAGGAAGAGATTATTAGATTTTTAGAAGGATTGGAAGAGAAATGATTTTTGCCTATAATAAGGAACATGTCGGAGATGTCTTGATGGTCATCCTGCAAGAAACGAGCCCTGTCAAGCGCCATGTAGAACGCAAGGGACGTGTGGCCAGGGTGGTCAGCGAGACAGGAGAAACCTTGGCTTGGAATATTTTTGAGGTCTCAGACCTCTTCCCGATTTCAGGGCAGGGGCAGATTTTTCTGTCAGAGGAGGCCTTGACCTGCCTCAACAGCGAATTGGCCAGAGAAGGCTTCACCGAAACCTTAGAAGCAAGTCAGAATCCTGTCTTTGTCGTAGCAGAAATCCTGGAAATGCAAGACCATCCAGATAGTGATCACCTTCATATCTGTCAAGTGGCCATCGGCCAAGAAGCTCCTGTTCAAATCGTCTGTGGGGCACCGAATGCTACGGTTGGCCTCAAGACAGTAGCAGCCCTGCCTGGAGCTATGATGCCGAGTGGTAGTTTGATTTTCCCAGGTCAACTCCGCGGGGTTGACAGTTACGGCATGCTCTGCAGTGCGCGTGAATTAGAACTTCCCAACGCACCACAGGTCCGTGGAATCATTAGCCTTCCAGACCATGCGGTCGTTGGCGAAGCCTTTGATGCAGCAAAGCATTGGAAGGGCTAGTCTTGGCAGACACCAATGATAGAAAAAATCAAAAGACTGAAGATGCGTTTAAACGCTTCTTCGGTCTTTTTGTGTGACGAGATGTTATTGAAAATGGTGTGATGCCATGGTCTGATAATACTCATTCAAAATCAAAAATAGAAGGGTAAAGGGTTCGTTTACTTAATCTTAGCATGTCTAGCCTTACTGCCATCACGTTTTCTAGTTCTGTAGCACGCTTCTCTAACAGTCCCGTGAACTACTGAAGCAGTTTTTATCTAATTGCGGCGTTTGGAAATCAAGCAATACTGTTTTATTTGAGAATCAGTCGGTAATGCACTAAATTATCTATTTTTGAATTTTATTTAGTATAAATGTCAGATTCGCTGCCTCCTGTTCTTATATGCCGCCTTTTTTGGATCATTTTGATGAAAATGGTGATGAGACGAGTTTCAATGGGGGGACTTATACCAGGGAGCGGCTGCTGATTGTTCAGCGGGCAGGCCTGACCATCTCCACAAACCGATGGGTAAACAGGGCGGTCATGCCCCAGAGATTCTCCTCGAACTCATCGTAGAAGGGGATGGTACGCTGGAAATCTTTGAAGGGGTAGTGGATTCCGTTTGGAATGCGCTCAAAAGGAAACTTCGTACTGGCTTGCAGGCTAGAAGTCAGAGGGTAGTAAGTCGGAGGAGTTGCCATCAGTTGGTCCAGCGGCAGAACAAAGAGCCTTTCGACTTCCTCGTTAGGAGAGATAGTCTGCCAGTCTTCTATTAGAATCTCGCCGACAAAGCAGTGAATGGTTCGTGAACCGCTGACTAGAAAGTCAATCTCCCCCAAGACCTGGATCTGATCGGAAGCGATGTTGAGCTCTTCAACTGTCTCACGGATGGCAGCAGCTCTTAAGCTTTCGCCTGTTTCGACTTGGCCACCAGGAAAGGCAACTTCTCCTGGCTGGGAGATGTGCTGGGCCCGAACCTGATAGAGAACATGATAAGCCTCGCCGATCTTGATGAGGGGTAGCAAGATAGCATAGCTGGTTTTTTGGTTGATTGGCTTGGGTTGGTAGGTGCTTAAGAGGGACTGGATAGATTTTAACTCAGGCATGAAGGGTTTCCTCATTGGGTATTATTTTCTTCATTTTATCATTTTTTGGAGAATCCTACGAATAGAGAGGTAGGAGGATATTAAAATGTTAAATAAAATGATTATGATTGGCCGCTTGGTTCATCAACCTGAAGTGCAAAAAACAGCCAATGACAAGCATGTGACCCGCTTTACCATTGCCATCAATCGCAAATACCGCGGCGGAGACGGAGAGCGTCAAACGGACTTTATCCAAACCGTTGCCTGGGGCAAGCTGGCAGAGAGCTTGGCCAGCTATGCGACCAAGGGCAGCCTCATTTCTATCGATGGGGAATTGCGCACCCGTAAATATGAGAAAAACGGAGATACCCACTACGTGTCAGAGGTGCTGTGCAATGGTTTCCAGTTACTAGAGAGTCGTGCCCAGCGTGCCATGCGCGAAAACAATAACAGCCAAGACCTAGCGGACCTTGTCCTAGAAGAAGAGGCGTTGCCGTTTTAGACTTAGCAATTCTAAAAGCACTTTAGGGATTGGGTCAAATCAAATATAAAAAAAGTGGATGTCGAGTCAGTTCGTCTTCCACTTTTTTGCAGCTGGATAAACAAGCAAAAGGAGGTCAAGGCCTGGGTGTTTCCCAAGGAAAACTGTCCCCAGTCATTGCCATAATATTGTAGCCAGATGGTTATCGGGATAGGATTTTTTAAGCCTTCATTACGCTGTTTTCTTAAGGGATAAGATAGCTTTCATTACGGTTTTTTAGTTGGTGTGGAGTGTCTAAAACGTACAATATCAGACTAGAGAATGATTTCCTGTAAAAGGATTATTTTCCCTTGACTATTTTTGACCAAGTGATACAATAGAAAGTGGATTAGCACTCAAAGACAGAGAGTGCTAAGTTATCATTTGTAATATTGGAGGTCTGTATGTTAAAACCCTTGGGTGACCGCCTTGTTGTGCGTGTCGAAAAAGAAGAAGAACAAACGGTTGGTGGCTTTGTGCTGGCAGGTGGCTCAAAAGAAGCAACCAAAACAGCTGAAGTCTTAGCTGTCGGAGAAGGGATCCGTACCTTGACAGGTGAGTTGATCGCGCCGTCAGTTGCTGTCGGTGAAACAGTATTGGTAGACAAGTCAGCTGGTCTTGAGGTCAAACATGAAGGTGAGGAGCTTCTCATCATTCGCGAGGCAGACGTGCTAGCTATTGTTAGCTAGTATGGTGCCCTCAGTCTAGCTAGAGGCTCTGAAGGCCTTTGGCCAAGCTGGTAGCTGGTTTTGAAAAACGCCTGACAGCGACCTGCTCAAGGATCCAGAGATTTAGTTTTAAGCGACCAAGGAATTTCTCGATCTCGCTTTCCCTCTCACGAAAAGTGGTTCAGGTCTTTAGAGAAACCTATGTCAGGTTGACCAGCTGGTCTTGTGGCGATGGATACTCAATCATAGTGCAACCTCACACTAGGCATTGACCAGTTTGATGAGATCGAGCTCACGATTTATCAAGCCAGTTATTTTCAGGCCTTGTATGCGACTGGTCTGGCTTTTAACTGGACAATAGAGTATATATAGTATTTATTAGATTAGAAAAGGAAAAATCATGGCAAAAGATATTAAATTTTCAGCGGATGCGCGTGCGGCAATGGTGCGCGGCGTCGACATTTTAGCAGATACCGTCAAGGTGACCTTAGGTCCTAAAGGCCGCAATGTGGTTTTAGAAAAAGCTTTTGGCTCTCCACTCATCACCAATGATGGGGTGACCATTGCCAAAGAAATCGAACTAGAAGACCACTTTGAAAATATGGGAGCCAAACTTGTTTCAGAAGTGGCCTCAAAGACCAATGATATCGCTGGAGATGGGACAACAACAGCGACTGTGTTGACCCAAGCTATTGTGCGTGAAGGCATTAAAAATGTGACTGCAGGAGCTAACCCAATTGGTATCCGCCGTGGGATTGAGAAGGCTGTTGCAGCAGCAGTAGAAGAACTTCAGGCAATCGCTGCGCCAGTGTCTGGCAAGGAAGCTATCGCCCAAGTTGCTGCGGTGTCTTCTCGCTCTGAGAAGGTCGGTGAGTACATCTCAGAAGCTATGGCAAAAGTTGGTAACGATGGCGTTATCACTATTGAGGAATCACGCGGTATGGAAACAGAACTTTCAGTTGTCGAAGGGATGCAGTTTGACCGTGGCTACCTCTCTCAATACCTGGTGACAGACAATGAGAAGATGATTGCAGAACTGGATAACCCTTATATCCTGATCACGGACAAGAAAATTTCTCATATCCAAGAAGTCCTTCCGCTTTTAGAATCTATTTTAAAAACCAATCGTCCACTCTTGATTGTTGCGGATGACGTGGATGGCGAAGCTTTGCCGACTCTTGTTTTGAACAAGATCCGTGGCACCTTCAATGTGGTGGCTGTTAAGGCACCAGGATTTGGGGATCGTCGCAAGGCGATGTTGGAAGACATTGCTATCTTGACAGGTGGTACAGTTATCACGGAAGATCTTGGCTTGGAGTTGAAAGACGCAACGCTTGAAGCCCTCGGTCAGGCAGCCAAGGTAGTGGTTGATAAGGACCATACGACCATTGTTGAAGGAGCTGGTGCTCAGGATGCGATTGCTAATCGTATCGCTGTCTTAAAGGCTCAAATCGAAACGACAACTTCTGAGTTTGACCGTGAAAAACTCCAAGAGCGCTTGGCTAAGCTATCTGGCGGTGTGGCGGTGATCAAGGTCGGTGCCGCAACAGAGACCGAGTTGAAAGAGACCAAGCTCCGTATCGAGGATGCCCTAAACGCCACTCGTGCGGCTGTTGAGGAAGGCATTGTCGCAGGTGGTGGTACTGCTTTTGTAACTGTAATGGCCAAGGTGGCCTCTCTCGGATTGGATGGAGATGAAGCGACAGGCCGCAACATCGTCTTGCGTGCCTTGGAAGAGCCTGTTCGCCAGATTGCCCACAACGCAGGTTATGAAGGCTCTATCATCATTGATCGTTTGAAAAATGCAGACCAGGGAGCTGGCTTTAATGCAGCAACAGGTGAGTGGGTTGACATGATTGAGGCAGGGATCATTGATCCTGTTAAGGTCAGTCGCTCGGCGCTTCAGAATGCGGCATCGGTAGCTAGTCTTATCTTGACTACAGAAGCTGTCGTTGCCAATCGCCCGGAACCTACTAGCCCAGCACCAGCCATGGACCCTTCTATGATGGGTGGCATGATGTAGTGCAGTTAGGTGATAGCCCACTAAAAGGTTAGGATTTCCTAGCCTTTTAGTCTATCATTATCTGCTAGTGGCTATCAGTCCACTTTTGAACAGATATTTGTGTGTTCTTTGGTCTTTTTGTGATCGCTTTCAAAAATTATAATAGAAGTGTCATTAATAATATATTTACGAAAAGAGGTAAAGAACATGGAACAATTCCTTGTCCCCCTTCAATGGTTCTCGCAGAATATCTTGCAGAAGCCAGCATTTTTCGTTGGTTTGCTGGTATTCATTGGCTACTTGCTTTTGAAAAAGCCCCTGCATGATGTTTTTGCAGGATTTGTCAAGGCGACGGTTGGTTACATGATTTTGAATGTGGCTGCTGGAGGTTTGGTGGTCACTTTCCGACCGATTTTGGCTGCTCTTAACTACAAATTCAACATTGGTGCGGCAGTCATTGACCCCTATTTCGGTCTTGCAGCAGTCAATAACAAGATTGCAGAAGAATTTCCGAAATTTGCTGGCTTAGCTGCCTCTGCTTTGCTGATTGGTTTCTTTGTCAATATTGCTCTGGTAGCACTGCGTAAGGTGACAAAGATTAGGACCTTGTTTATCACAGGCCATATTATGGTTCAGCAAGCTACGACAGTCTCCTTGATTGTTGTCTTGATGTTAGGTGGCTTTATTGGGGAAAATACAGGACTTGCAACGCTTTTGATCGGTTTGGTTTGTGGGCTTTATTGGGCGGTCAGTTCCAATATGACCGTGGAAGCAACCCAGCGCCTGACAGGTGGCGGCGGTTTTGCGATCGGTCACCAACAGCAGTTTGCCTTGTGGTTTGTGGATAAGGTAGCTCCTAAACTAGGGAAAAAAGAAGAGAATTTAGACAATCTGAAGTTACCAGCCTTTTTAAATATTTTCCACGATACAGTAGTGGCCTCAGCCACCTTAATGATGTTCTTCTTTGGAGCAATTCTCTTTGTTCTAGGGCCTGACATTATGGCCAATCCAGAAGTCATCACATCAGGCACGCTCTATGGTGGCCCTGAAAAACAAGCCTTCTTTATGTATGTCATTGAGGTGGCCTTTACCTTCTCCGTCTACCTTTTCATCTTAATGCAAGGGGTGCGGATGTTCGTGGCAGAATTGACCAACGCTTTCCAAGGGATTTCTGCCAAATTATTGCCAGGATCCTTTCCAGCGGTTGACGTTGCTGCTTCTTATGGGTTTGGATCTTCAAGTGCGGTGCTCTTTGGGTTTGTGTCTGGTTTGATGGGTCAGTTGATTACGATTGTGCTTCTGATTGTCTTTAAAAATCCAGTCCTGATTATTACTGGTTTTGTCCCAGTCTTCTTTGACAATGCGGCCATTGCGGTCTACGCAGACAAACGGGGTGGTTGGAAGGCAGCAGTTATTTTGTCCTTCTTATCAGGTGTCCTCCAGGTGGCGCTTGGTGCCGTTGCTGTAGCGCTTTTAGGGCTCGCCAACTTCGGTGGTTATCATGGCAATATTGACTTTGTTTTACCGTGGTTGCCGTTTGCTTATAGCTTTAAAGCGCTCGGTATTGCTGGTTATGTCTTGGTTTGTTTGTTTTTGCTGGCTATTCCGCAACTGCAATTTGCCAAAGCCAAGGACAAAGAGGCTTACTACCGTGGAGATGTCCAAGCGGACTAAGCTTGTGTTAAGATAGAAATTATAAAAACAAAAAATAGAAAAGAGGAAATGATGGTTAAAGTATTAACAGCGTGTGGCAATGGGATGGGATCGTCTATGGTGATCAAGATGAAGGTTGAAAATGCTTTGAGACAGCTCGGTGTGACAGATATCCAATCCGCTTCTTGCTCTGTTGGCGAGGCCAAGGGCCTGGCAGCAGGTTATGATATTGTGGTGGCTTCTAATCATTTGATTGCTGAATTAGAGGGACGCACCAAAGGAAAGTTGGTCGGTTTGGACAATCTGATGGATGACAATGAAATCAAGACCAAGCTAGCAGCGGTACTGGAGTAGGTTAGTCTGAGAGGCTGGAAGATTGACCAGCCTCTTATCTTTGATAGTGAAGGAGATAGCCATGAATTTAAAAAAGGCTTTTGTAGAAAATAATTCGATTCGGTTAGGTTTAACGGCAAGCAGCTGGCAGGAAGCAGTTGAATTGGCGGTGCAACCGCTGATTGAGAGTGGAGCAGTTACTCGGGAGTACTACGACGCTATTATCGCCTCAACTGAAGAATACGGTCCCTACTATGTCCTCATGCCTGGCATGGCCATGCCACATGCTCAGGCTGGAGCGGGCGTTTATCGAGATTCCTTCTCCTTGATTACCTTGACAGAGCCGGTTACTTTTTCAGATGGCAAAGAAGTCAGTGTGCTGTTAACTCTGGCTGCCACAACACCAGCGATTCATACCTCGGTGGCCATTCCTCAAATTATTGCCTTATTTGAATTAGATAGGGCTATTGAACGCCTAGTGGCCTGCCAATCACCAGAGGAAGTTTTGGCAATGGTCGAAGAATCGAAGTCTAGTCCTTACTTAGAGGGCTTTGATCTTGATGATTAGGGAGTTGTTGGCTAGAAGATAACTATCCTAATGAAACTTGGAGAACAGTTTTATTAAAAAACGAGACTTCTTACTTAAAACTGCTTAGGTTGAAGAGAGAATCCATTTGGTGACACTCTTCAATCTTTTTTGTGTCGCCGGTCATCACTCCACTAAGAAGAGAGCTCTTGCTTCAGTTATAAGAAGCGTATCAATTTTTAAAGGCAGGCATTATCTTTAAAGTAAGAAGAGGCTTGCTCGTTGCATTTGTCGGACTTGACGGTGGGCTATTGATGAGGATTACCGTCCAACTTTGGACACAGTCCTGTGTTTTATTTGGTCTTTTTTAGGTCTTGCAAGCGTTCTATAATAGGGATGAGTAAGGGACTGGCTCTGCCATTTCCCAAAAGAAAAGGAGCATATCATGACAAAACCTATTCCTAACTTGCAAGTGGCCCTGGACCATTCTGACCTTAAGGGAGCCATCAAGGCGGCAGTCTCTGTCGGTCACGAGGTGGATATCATCGAGGCGGGTACAGTTTGCCTGCTCCAAGTTGGTAGCGAGTTGGTGGAGGTGCTGCGCAACCTCTTCCCAGAAAAGATTATCGTAGCGGATACCAAGTGTGCGGATGCTGGTGGGACTATTGCGAAAAATAATGCTGTACGCGGGGCAGACTGGATGACCTGTATTTGTTCAGCGACCATTCCTACTATGGAAGCAGCCCTCAAAGCCATCCAAGAAGTCAATGGTGAAAAGGGTGAAATCCAAATCGAGCTCTACGGCGACTGGACTTTTGAGCAAGCCCAACTCTGGCTAGATGCAGGGATCTCTCAAGCCATCTACCACCAATCACGTGACGCTCTTCTTGCTGGCGAGACTTGGGGGGAAAAAGACCTCAATAAGGTTAAAAAACTCATTGAAATGGGCTTCCGTGTGTCGGTGACAGGTGGTCTGGACGTGAATACCCTCAAGCTCTTTGAAGGGGTTGAGGTGTACACCTTCATTGCTGGTCGTGGCATCACCGAAGCTGAAAATCCAGCGGCAGCAGCTCGTGAATTCAAAGATGAAATTCGTCGGATTTGGGGGTAAGTATGGCACGTCCGATTGGTATCTATGAAAAGGCGACACCCAAGCACTTGACCTGGTTGGAACGCCTGCAATTTGCGAAAGAACTGGGTTTTGACTTTGTGGAAATGTCTATTGATGAGTCAGATGATCGCTGGGCACGCCTGGACTGGACCAAGGCAGAGCGGCTGGACATGGTCAAAGCCATCTATGAGACTGGTGTTCGGATCCCGACCATTTGCTTCTCAGGACATCGTCGCTATCCGCTGGGATCAGCTAATCCAGAATTGGAAGCAGAAGCCTTGTCTGCCATGAAAAAATGTATCGAACTGGCTCAAGATTTGGGGGTTCGGACCATTCAGTTGGCGGGCTATGACGTCTACTATGAGGAAAAATCGCCAGAAACACGGGCTCGCTTTATCAAGAACCTGCGAAAAGCCTGCGACTGGGCAGAGCAGGCTCAGGTGATTTTGGCCATCGAGATCATGGATGACCCCTTCATCAACTCCATCCAGAAATACCAGGCCATCGAGAAGGAAATCGATTCGCCTTACCTCTTCGTCTACCCAGATACGGGGAACGTGTCCGCCTGGCACAATGACATCTGGAGCGAGTTCTATCTGGGGCACCGCTCTATCGCTGCCCTGCACTTGAAGGACACCTATGCGGTGACGGAAACCTCCAAAGGTCAGTTCCGTGATGTGCCATTTGGTCAAGGCTGTGTGGACTGGGAAGGCATGTTTGATGTCCTCAAGAAGTCCAACTACCAAGGCCCATTCTTGATTGAAATGTGGTCCGAAAACTGTGAGACCGTCGAGGAAACCAAGACAGCCATCAAGGAGGCGCAGGACTTCCTCTATCCATTGATTGAGAAAGCAGGATTACGCTAATGCCAAAAGAGTTACAGGAAATGAGAAAACGGGTCTGTGAGGCCAATAAGGACCTGCCAAAGCATGGCTTGGTCAAGTTCACTTGGGGCAATGTCTCCGAAGTCTGCCGTGAACTGGGGCGGATCGTCATCAAGCCATCAGGTGTGGACTACGACAAGTTGACCCCTGAAAACATGGTGGTGACAGATCTTGATGGCTATGTCATTGAGGGGGATCTCAACCCGTCATCAGACTTGAAAACCCACGTGGAGCTCTACAAGGCCTGGCCCCATATCCACGCGGTTGTCCATACCCACTCAACTGAAGCTGTTGGCTGGGCCCAAGCTGGTCGTGACATTCCTTTCTATGGGACGACCCACGCTGACTATTTCTACGGGCCAGTCCCGTGTGCCCGTTCTCTGACGGCTGATGAAGTCAACGTCGCCTATGAAAAAGAGACAGGAACCGTCATCGTGGAAGAATTTGCCCGCCGTGGCATCGACCCTGTGGCCGTTCCAGGTATCGTGGTCCGTAACCACGGCCCATTCACCTGGGGGAAAGACCCAGCCCAGGCGGTTTACCACAGCGTTGTCTTGGAAGAAGTCGCCCGCATGAACCGCTACACCGAGCAAATCAATCCGCGCGTGGAACCAGCTCCTCAGTACATCATGGACAAGCACTACCTGCGCAAGCACGGTCCAAATGCCTACTATGGGCAAAAGGGTCAGGAATAATGATGGCAGAAAGATTGGTTTGGCAGTCGTTCTTCTCCCCACAGCACATGTCGAGCGTTTAATCACAGGAGTGTGTGGTCAAATCCTGAGGAAAGTGCTATAGTAGGAGATGCATGATCGGTCTTGTGCTCTTTGATACCAAACTCACCCTGGTATTCTTTTCTAAGCAAAAGGTCTACCAAAACCTCTAGATACCAAGGGGTAGGGGGATTTGTGATCTAGTTTGAAAAGGAATGGTGTAGAGAGGTATGGGCATGGTGAGGTCGGGGAAAATGGTTAGAGGAGGAAGTCATGTTATTACTGGATAAGGATTCGCACGCTTTGTTAACATACTTAATGGATTTAGAGATTCCTGAGACAGTTATGGCCATTTCTAAGCGAATTGATCAATCAAGACGAAAAATTTACTATAGTTTGGAAAAATTGAATGAGGCCCTGCCAGAGCATGTGGGGCCCATTATCAGTGTTCCAAGGGTTGGCATTTGTTTGACCGCCCAGCAAAAGATGGCTTGCCAATTTTTGCTTGATGAAATGGATGACTATAGTTATATCATGAGCATGGAGGAGCGGATAGAGCTGTTGCTCCTGTATATCTTGGTCTCTCCAGAGAGGGTCACTCTGGAGCGCATGATGCAGTTGACGGATGTTTCCCGCAATACAACCCTCAACGATTTGAATGCTATCCGAGAACGGCTGAGTCAAGAGTATTGTTATCTGCCCTTGGTGGTGACTAAAAGCCGAGGGTATTTTATCAATTGCCATCTTCTGGACAAGATCCAATATATTTACTCGCTGCTTTTTACGATTTTCACCTCCAGTAATGAGAGTTTTAGGAGCATCTTGGTCAAAAAATTCCAGGAAATAGCAGATGACATGCCGCTTTTTTCGCAGGAAAGTTCGGAAGGCCTGTTTCAGATGCTAAAGGATCTCCGAAAGACTTGGGGCAAGGAGATGTACGATTCGGATATGGAGATGATGATTCGTATGCTCCCTTATATTCTCCTTTGTTATCGTAATAGTGAATTGTCCAGTCAAGAACGGGAAGATGTTAATAGAGAGCTTAGTCTTGTTCACAAACGGATGGAATTCAAAATAGCCAAGCAGATTAGCCTTCACCTCGCCCAACACTACGCTATCTTTTTAGACAATATTGAGCTGGCTCTGATAGGGATCTTGCTGCTATCATCACGCAAGAACTATGATAGCCATACCAATACTTTGGATTTTAGAGACATTGAAGAAGCGATCGAGTTGTTTTTGCAGAAATTTGAAAGGCATACTCCCTTTCAGGTGACTCAGCGGTCGGAACTTGCCAAGCGTCTCCTCATTCACTGCAAGGCACTGATTTTCCGCAAGACTTATCGGATTTTGTCCAAGAATCCTCTGACCTCTCAGATTAAGGATAAGTACGCCTCTCTCTTTGAGGCAACAGCTTTCTGTGTGGACATTCTTGAAGAGGCTTGGCTGATCCAATTAACGGACGATGATATTGCCCACATTGTCATTCATCTGGGAGGGGCGCTTAGAAGCATGGAAGTCCAACGGCCACCAGAGCGTGTCTGCCTGATCTGTGATGAAGGGATAGCCATTCAACGTCTCTTACTGAAGCAATTGGAGTATCATTTCCCGAGCGTAACGGTTGTTGCTGTTTTTACGACAGAACAGTTTAAGAGTGTTGAAGATATCTTAGAAGTGGATGCTATCATTCAGACCAGCGATAGTTTGGAAACCAGTCTTCCTACTGTGGAGGTTAGTCCTATCCTGAGTAGAGATGATGTTTTGAGGGTTGGTAAGATCTTGCTGCACCCGACCTCATTTGACCATGGTTCACTTGATCAGGAGTTGGAAACGCTTATTGAAGCTTACATTCCCAATCAAGACAACCAACAACTCTTTAGAGCTAAACTGCAAAAATTGATGCGTGATAACTTGATAATCGGCTTAATGTCAGAATAATGCAAGGAACAGTCCAAGAATGAACACAAATTTGTGTCTCATTTGGGCTTTTTTTAGAGCTCTAATAAGTATATGATAAGGGTAGAAAACAAAGCTTTTGGTCAATGATGCTCATGAAAACGACTCTTGCTTCTGTGGTGTTCCAAAAGTATGCAGGACCTGCTATAAAATGGTGCACAGAGAAGGGATTTGGTTTTAAGGGTAGGCATACCAACTATAAGGAGGCATACTATAATATGGCTAAGGTACAAGATATTACAAGGGAATCCTGGATTCTGAGCACCTTCCCAGAATGGGGGACCTGGCTCAATGAAGAAATCGAGCAGGAAGTGGTGCCAGAAGGCAACTTTGCCATGTGGTGGCTGGGCAACTGTGGTGTCTGGATCAAGACGCCAGGCGGTGCCAATATCGTCATGGACCTCTGGTCATCGCGCGGCAAATCAACCAAACAAGTCAAAGACATGGTCTGGGGACACCAGATGGCCAACATGGCCGGTGTGCGCAAGCTCCAGCCGAACCTGCGAGTGCAGCCGATGGTCATCGATCCATTTGCCATCAATGAGCTGGACTATTATCTGGTGTCCCACGTCCACTCTGACCACATGGACATCAATACAGCTGCTGCCATCCTCAACAACCCAAACCTTGACCACGTGAAATTCGTCGGTCCGGTTGAGTCTGGCGACATCTGGGAAAAATGGGGGGTGCCAGCAGACCGTATTATCCGTATCGCACCGGGCGATCATTTTGAGTTTAAGGATATCAAGGTACATGCGGTGGAGTCTTTCGATCGGACCTGCTTGGTCACTCTGCCAATCGATGGTTACGAAGAAAATGGCGGTAGCTTGGCTGGTCTGCCGGTAACGGATGAGCTCATGGCTAAGAAGGCGGTCAACTATGTCTTTGAGACGCCAGGCGGCACCATCTACCACGGGGCAGACTCTCACTTTTCAAACTACTTTGCCAAACACGGTCGTGATTTTAACATTGACGTTGCCATCAACAATTACGGAGACAACCCGATCGGTATCCAAGACAAGATGACTTCTATCGACCTGCTCCGTATGGCTGAAAACCTACGTGCCAAGGTCATCATCCCTGTCCACTATGACATCTGGTCAAACTTCATGGCCTCAACAGACGAGATTATTCAACTTTGGAAGATGCGAAAAGAGCGTCTCCAGTACGACTTCCACCCCTTCATTTGGGAAGTGGGTGGCAAGTACACCTATCCGCTTGACAAGGACCGCATTGAGTATCACCACCCTCGTGGTTTCGATGATGTCTTTGAGCATGATTCAAACATTCAGTTCAAAGCCCTCCTATAGGAGAGTGCATGGCATCAAAGAGGTAGGAAAAGTTCTGCCTCTTTCTGTTGTCAGTCGATAAAAAAATAGCGATCTAATGTCCTCACGAATTGCTGGGACTTTGCCCAGCTGTTCTTTTATGGTAAAATGTAAGGGACTACATATAAAGGAGAGACCTATGTCTAACGTATCTATTAATGCTATCCGTTTCCTTGGTATCGATGCGATTGAAAAATCAAAATCTGGTCACCCAGGGATTGTGATGGGTGCAGCACCGATGGCCTATAGCCTCTTTACCAAGCACCTTCGGGTGAATCCGGCGCAACCCAACTGGATTAACCGCGACCGCTTTGTGCTTTCAGCGGGTCATGGTTCGATGTTGCTTTACGCCCTGCTTCACCTATCAGGTTTTGAAGATGTGTCGCTAGAAGAGATCAAAAACTTCCGTCAGTGGGGCTCTAAAACACCCGGCCACCCAGAGCTTGGCCATACAGCAGGGGTGGATATCACGACTGGACCGCTCGGTCAAGGGATTGCTTCAGCGGTTGGTTTTGCCCAAGCAGAGCGCTTCCTGGCTGCTAAATACAACCGTGACGGCTACAATTTATTTGATCACTATACCTATGTGATCTGTGGCGATGGCGACCTGATGGAAGGTGTTTCTGCCGAAGCGGCGTCTTATGCTGGTTTGCAGAAATTGGACAAGCTGATAGTTCTTTATGATTCAAACGATATCAACCTCGACGGTCCGACCTCTGAGTGTTTCACAGAAGATGTCCGTGCCCGCTACACTGCTTACGGTTGGCATACTATTCTGGTTGAAGAAGGCACAGATTTAGAGGCTATTCATGCAGCAATTGAAGCAGCTAAGGCCGCTGGCAAGCCAACCTTGATTGAAATCAAGACCGTCATCGGTCATGGCTCTCCTGCTAAAGCAGGTACCAATGCAGCACACGGGGCGCCACTTGGTCCAGACGAGGCAGCTGCTACCCGTGAAAACCTTGGTTGGGACTACGCCCCATTTGAAGTCCCAGAAGAAGCTTACGCTGACTTCAAAGAAAAGGTAACAGATCGTGGTCAGGAAGCCCACAAGGCTTGGGAACAATTAGTAGCAGACTACAAGCAAGCCTTCCCAGAGCTAGCTGAGGAAATCACCGCGATCTTGGATGGTAAAGACCCTGTTGTGGTTCAGCCAGAAGACTTCCCAGCGATTGACAATGGCTTCTCTCAAGCAACCCGTAATTCTAGCCAGGATGCCCTCAATGTTATCGCTGCTAAGATGCCTAATTTCTTGGGTGGTTCAGCAGACCTAGCCCATTCTAATATGACGGTGATTAAGGGCGAAGGCCTTCAAGATGATAAGGAGCGCCTCAACCGCAACATCCAGTTTGGTGTTCGTGAGTTTGCCATGGGCACTATCTTGAACGGCATGGCAGCTCATGGTGGCTTGCGTGTTTATGGCGGAACCTTCTTCGTCTTCTCAGACTATGTGAAGGCAGCTGTACGTCTGTCTGCCTTACAAGGCTTGCCAGTGACTTATGTCTTCACTCATGATTCGATTGCCGTTGGTGAAGATGGTCCGACCCATGAGCCTGTGGAGCATTTAGCAGGTCTACGTGCCATGCCAAATCTCAATGTCATCCGTCCAGCCGATGCCCGTGAAACGCAGGCGGCTTGGCACTTGGCCGTTACCAGCCCTCAAACGCCAACTGCTTTGGTTCTTACCCGTCAAAACTTGACCGTACAAGAAGGAACTGACTTTGACAAGGTGGCTAAGGGAGCCTATGTGGTTCACGAGGAAGAAGGTTTTGACACCATCTTGATTGCGACTGGTTCTGAGGTTGAATTGGCGGTTAATGCAGCCAAAGCCTTGGCTGACAAAGGGACTAAGGTCCGCGTGGTCAGCATGCCATCGACCAATCTCTTCGATGCCCAAGAACCAGATTACAAGGAAGAAATCTTGCCAAACGCCATTCGCCGTCGTGTGGCTATCGAGATGGGATCTACTCAAAACTGGTACAAGTATGTCGGCCTTGACGGGGCAGTCATCGGGATCGACACCTTCGGTGCCTCTGCTCCAGCAGCAGAAGTCATCGCCAACTACGGCTTCACAGTTGACAATGTTGTGGCAACTGTAGAAGGATTGAAGTAGGCAAGGGCTCCGTTTAACAATTTAAAGCATGATCATAAAGAGTGGGAGAGAAATCGGTAACTCCAAGAGTTGGATTTCTCCTCACTCTTTTTAGTTGTGCTAATGATCAGAAAGTAGGGATATGAGGTTGTCACTAGAGCTTGATACTCTTTGAAAATCAAAACATAGTCCTTATTAACTCGCTTCGAGGAACTGCAGTTCTATGATCAGCTTCCTGTCCTAGGCTAGATTGATTTTCTTTGAGTTTGAGCTATCCTCATGAGTTCAAAAGCGAAGCGTCAAAGGCAGTTATAAGCAGAAGATTAGGTTGGAAAAACAGCAGAGCTTCTCCATCATTGTAGAAGAGAGAGTGCTTCGTTTGGTCTGTCGATTGAGTGAACTATTTTGGATTTAACAGAAGCAAAAAAAGGCCCTCAGAGAAGCCTCTGAGGGTGACTTGTGGGGTTAAAGTGCAGCACGTAAGCGCGCTTGGGCATTCTCAACATTGCGAACAGCGCGTGGCAAGAAGGCACGGATGTCATCTTCCTTGTAGCCGACTTGAAGGCGCTTGGTATCAATCAGGATAGGGCTTTTTAGAATCCGTGGATTTTCAGTGATAATATCGATCACCTCATTGACGCTGAGGTCGTCAATATTAACCCCTAGGCCTTTGGCATAACGGTTTTTAGAAGAGACGATAGAGGCGATACCATTTTCTGTTTTGGATAGAATTTCTAAAATTTCAGCCTTTGTGATAGCTTCTTTTCCGAGATTGTGTTCCTTATACGGGAGATGATGAGCATTTAACCAAGTTTTGGCTTTTTTGCAACTGGTGCAACTTGATACTGTATAAATCTTGATCATTCAGTAGCTCCTTTTGCTATGATACTAGTATTATAACTAGTATACCATTTTTTGCCATCAGTCGGAAGACCTATTTTGGTCATTCTTCGATTTCTATGGCATCAAGGTCAAGAGTCACTTCTTCTGCAACAGGGGCTTCAGGCTGGCTTGTTGGGGTTTCTTCACCTTCTTGAGCTTCGATCAGACCATAATGAATCCGAACTTTTCGATCAATCTCTGCGAAAAGTTCTGGATTTTCCTTGAGGAATTTCTTAGCATTTTCCGAACCTTGGCCAATTTTCTCATCATTGTAAGAGAACCAAGCCCCTGACTTTTTGATGATGTCTAGGTCGCTAGCGATTTTGACCAATTCGCCTGTTTGGGAAATTCCTTCGCCATACATAATTTCTACAAAGGCTTCCTTAAATGGAGGCGCCACCTTATTTTTGACAACCTTAATCTTAGTTTCCTTACCGACGCTCTGGTCTTTTTGGTCGCCAGTTCCCTTGATCTGGGTAGAGCCACGGACATCCAAGCGGACAGAAGCATAGAATTTCAGCGCACGTCCACCCGGTGTGGTCTCAGGGTTACCGAACATGACACCCACTTTTTCACGTAGCTGGTTAATGAAGATAGCAATGGTCTTGGTCTTATTGATAGAAGCACCGAGCTTGCGCATGGCTTGACTCATCATCCGAGCTTGAAGACCAACGTGGCTATCCCCGATATCCCCGTCAATCTCTGCACGCGGAACAAGGGCCGCTACCGAGTCGATAACGACCAAATCAACCGCACCAGAGTCAATCAACTTACCAGCAATCTCTAGTCCCTGCTCTCCAGAATCCGGCTGGGAAAGAAGTAATTCATCAATATTAACACCCAGAGCCTGAGCGTAGAGCGGATCAAGGGCATGCTCTGCATCGATGAAGGCTGCGATACCGCCCTCTTTCTGACACTGGGCTACCGCGTGAAGGGCAACAGTAGTCTTACCTGAACTTTCAGGACCATAAATCTCAATGATCCGACCTTTAGGGTAGCCGCCTGCTCCAAGAGCGATATCGAGCGCCAGCGAGCCTGAGCTCATGACTTGCACTTTTTGTTCTGCACGCTCACCCAGGCGCATGATGGCTCCCTTACCAAAGTCTTTTTCAATGGTTTTTAGGGCATCATCAAGGGCTTTTTTGCGTTCGTCACCAAATTTTTTGGTGATTTCTTCTAATTTTTTACTTGGTTTTTTTGCCAAAATCATTCTCCTATTCTACCTTGTCTGATTGACAAGTTGTTTGTCTATTATACCAAATTTCCATCATTTAATAAAGTTTGTCGCATTAGGTTAAAGGCATGCAGACAGGCAATATGACGGATATCTTGCCGGCTGCGTCCGCCGATATTGACCTGATAAGCCTTGCTGGTCTTTCGTGTGGCAAGGCCGATAAAGACAGTACCTGCTGGCTGGCCTTCTAGGTCGTCTGGACCGGCTACTCCTGTCAAGGCTACCCCATAGTCACTGCCTACGATTGTCCTAGCCTGCTCTGCCATGGCGCAAGCGGTAGAAGCTGAAACAACTCCCTGCTTAGCCAGTTCTTCTTGGTCCAGTTGCAAGAGCTGGGCTTTTTGCTGGAGGCTATAGGTTACAAATCCTCCTTCTAAGACAGCAGAGGCGCCTGGAAAGTCAGCGATAGTAGCCTGAAAGAGTCCCGCGGTGAGACTTTCTGCCGCGCTGATGGTTTCTTGTCTAGCTAACAAGAGGTCAAAAACAATCTTAGCGAGACTGTTATCGTCACCGTATCCGTACATAAGATTTCTCAATTGTCCATGGTTTAGAATCTCCTTTTCTAGTTTAGTGAGTTTTTCATCAGCTTCTTGTTGGCTTCTAGCCTTGGTGGACAGGCGTAGGGTGACCTCTCCTGTCTTGGCATAAGGGGCGATGGTCGGGTCGGACTGTTTGTCAATCAAATCAGACAAGAGGGTTACCAGTTGACTTTCGCCAATACCGAAAAAGCGTAGAACCTTAGAGTGAAGTTCTTGGCCAGTAGTGTCTAGCAAGGGAATCAGCTCTTGAGTGACCATGGGTTTTAGCTCGCTCGGTGGACCAGGCAAGACGATATAGGTGACGCCGTCAACTTGGAGGTAGCCCCCAACTGCTAATCCTGTTGCATTTGGCAGGGGCTGGCTACCTTCGATAATCTGGGCTTGACGGTCATTGTTGCTGGTCCTGGCATAATCGGGCCTGCTCGCAAAAAAGCGGTCTAGCTTGGCCATGGCATCAGGATCAAAAATGAGGTCACGCCCCAAAAAC
Source organism: Streptococcus rupicaprae (assembly GCF_040545225.1). Lineage (NCBI taxonomy): Bacteria > Bacillati > Bacillota > Bacilli > Lactobacillales > Streptococcaceae > Streptococcus > Streptococcus rupicaprae. Next base: position 29,875 of record NZ_JBEPLO010000001.1, read on the forward strand.
TTTGCCAGCGTTTGCTTGGTCAAGTCATCCTCAGTAGGTCCTAGGCCACCGCAAAGCACGATCAGATTGCTGCGTTTGGAAGCTGTCTTTAATACGCTTAAGAGACGTTCTTCATTATCTCCGACAGCGATGTGATAAAAAACATCGATTCCTATCTGAGCAAACTTTTCAGAAAGGAATTGGGCGTTGGTGTTGACAATCTGGCCAGTTAAAATTTCTGTGCCGACAGCGATAAGTTCAGCTTTCATTGGTAACCTACCTCTTTATTCGTAATACTGCTTCCATTTTAGCAAAAAAATCCCCAATGCACTAGAGATTGGGGAAGTTGACGGTTTGTCTTTTTAATATCAGAAGGAGCTATTTTTAAAAGGGCAGTGATTTTCGTGGTCGTTGACTAGGCCAGCAGCTTGTAGATAAGAGTAAATGCAGACTGGTCCGACAAAGGTAAATCCTCGTTTTTTGAGATCTTTAGAAATGGCTTGGGACAGACTGGTTTGATTGGGAAGGAGGCGGTAGTCTGGGACTGACTGAACAATTGGCTGCCCATCTACCCAAGACCAGAGGTAATGGTCGAAGCTTCCAAACCTTGCTTGAATCTTTTTAAAGGCCTGGGCATTTTGCCGAGTGGCATAGAGCTTGGCTCGGTGGCGGATGATATCAGGATTATCCAGCAGGCTATCTAGTTCCTGGTCTGTCATGGCTGCTACCCGTTCTATGTCATAGTTGTAAAAAGCCTTCTGAAAAGCTTGGCGTTTGTTGAGTACAGTCTCCCAAGACAAGCCGGCCTGATAGGATTCTAGGCAAAGCAATTCAAAGAGGGCACGGTCGTCATGGAGCGGTCTTCCCCATTCGGTATCGTGATAGCGGATATAAAGAGGATTGGTGTCTTTGACCCAAGTGCAGGTAGTATTTTTCATAAGATGAGTATACCACAAAGCTGATAGGAAAAGGGGGAAAGAGGTTAGAAAGCAATTGATAAAAAATTTTTAAAAAATTTTTCTCTTTTTTAAATTTAGTTACGAATAGGATAGTGAAGGGCAAAAAAATGCTGATCATTAAACGACTGTTCGACGAAAATGAACTTGGAGTGACCCAGTTCCTAGATCAATAGCACTTGGCAAAGCATGGGTGAGAAAGAAGAAAGCTATTCCCCCTCAGAGAGGCTATGATGTGGTAGCAGTGCTCGAGCAGCTAATTTTCGAAGACTGACGCTTGATTATCATCAGACGCGAAGCCCGACTAATTCTGAGAAAAGGCATTGGCAAGAAGTGCTGCTCAGTAAACATTTATCAACGATCATTTTGGAGGAAACATTTATGACAAAGAAACACATTTACAAATCAGGTTTACTACTAGCAGTTACAAGCCTTAGCCTTTGCCAGCCTGCTTTGGTTCAGGCAGAGGGAGACCAGGCTTCTGCACCAGCGGCATCGGTTGTCGCAACAGGGACAGTCTCTGAAACTGTTTCTAGCACAACAGAAGTAACTGAAACGGAACAAACGCCATCAGAAACGAATGAAGCAGAGGGAGAAAAGGAAGCACCTTCTCAGCCTGCACCAGCAGCAGAAACATCCGTCGAAAATAAGGCTAAGGCAGAACAAAATGATTCATTAGAGGATGCGAAGGTGCGCGCTTGGTTAGAAAAAACACAGTTCCAGTTTGTTCAGACCCTTTTTCGGACAGATGTCGAGGGCAAGGAGATCCATGGAAATGTTGAAGGGTACCAGGCACCTCTGGCCTTGAAGGGTTACACTTACTTGTCCACCATTATCACAACCACTGAAAAAGGGCCTGCTCTCGTCCACCTCTATCAGGATACCAACCATGTGGACAAGACAATCAGCCGAACAGAGTACCTGGATGGCACCTCTGGTAAAAAACTCCAAGCGGATCAAAAAGGTCAAGCTTTCCAAGCCAAAATCGGGGACCTTAACTACTATAACGGCTTTGTCGTTGAAGAAAATGGCGAAAAAGTTTATAAGATTTTCTACCTGACAGATAGCGATTATATCTCTTACGCAGGTAGCCATTACTATGTCCGCTTGACCGACTATACGCGCTTTATTGATCGGAAAACTGGTCAGGAAATTGCTACCCGCCAAGACGGCTTTGTGCCAGTTTATGATATTGCTGGCTACAACTACGTTTCAGGGGAAATTGTAGAAGAAAATGGTAAGACCTATTTTGTCCAATCGTTTGACAAGCAAACCTCAGAGACGAAAGAGAAAAAGAAAGATTCACCTGTTGCATCTGCTATCAATAGGGCGGTTGAGAACATGATGCCAAAGCGACAACATAAGACAACAGATCTTCCAAGTACAGGGGATAAGCAGTCGAAGGGGGTATTGTTAGGATTGTTGAGCCTGCTTTTACTGGCTACAGGAATCACCTATAAAAATCATATCAAACGAGAGAAGAAGAGAGAAAAAGAGGCAGGGTAAAAAGTCAGCTCTATTAAAAACATGGTATAAAAATAGCTTGACGCAGTGGTTGATTGGCAGTTTTGTTCGCATTATAAGCTCCAAAACTGGCCTAATCAACTGTGCGGGGGTGGGAAGACGAACTCTTTTTCGTTTATTGGAGTTCTTTCCCACTCCCTTTTCTTGTTTATTCAATATTCAACTCATTTTGGGGTAGGATTAGGAGAAATAGACATGACGGTCGCTAGAGCTGGGTCGATCTGTTCTATCAGCAGTATGGATTTTGGTGTTGAACAAAGATGATGTTCATTAATGAATGACTTCTGACTCGCAGTCCCCTTGGACTTGAAAGTACTTTCAGATTCGAAGAAACATTCCTAGTTTTAGAATATAAAATCTAAAGGGAAGAAAACTATTGATAAAAAGAGGGAATCATTTTATAATGAATTTGTAAACGCTACCAATCTTTTAAGGAGATTTAGCGCCAGATTAATACCTAGATTCGATTGAGAATCTAGGCAAAAAAATAGAGAAAGTGAGATCAAGATGCCTAAGAAAAAGTCGCTTTTTTCAGGTAAGGATAACCCCTATGTTGGGTATTTGTTTATTGCACCGCAGATGCTGCTCATGCTAGTCTTCATTGTCTTCCCTGTTATCAAGGGTTTTCAGATGAGTCTTTATGAGGTCTATGGTCTGGATTCGATCTATGTTGGATTGGACAATTTCAAAGCCCTCTTTGATGACCCAACCTTCATGAAATCGATTTTGAACACGGTGTTCTTTGTGGTTGCGATTGTGGTTTTGACGATTGTCTTTGCCCTCTTTGTAGCGACGACGGTCTACGATAAGAATTCCAAGTATGTTTCCTTTATCCGGGGCAGCTATTACCTGCCAGTCATGGTTTCTATGGTCGTGATGAGTATCATCTGGAACTTCCTGCTCAACCCTTCTAATGGATTGATTAGCTATCTTTTTGGAACGGTTGGAATTGAAAATGTTAACCTCCTAGGTAGCGCCAAGACTGTTATGCCGGTCATTGTCTTTGTGACCTTTGTAGGAAATGTAGGCCAGGCCATTATCCTTTATCTGGCGACCATGATTGGCCTGCCACAGGATTATTTTGAAGCGGCGCGCATTGATGGGGCCAGCAGATGGCAAAGTATTAGACATATTATTTTGCCGCTAATGAAGCCGACAACGGCCTATCTGACCGTTATCAATATCATCGCTGTCCTGAAGATTTTCGTGGTTATCCAGCTCTTGACAGGTGGTGGCCCAAACAACGCTTCAGTGACCATGATGTACTACCTCTATCAGAATGCCTTTGTTTACAATAATACAGGGGTGGCGTCAGCGATCGGGGTACTCATGTTTACCATCGCCTTGTTCCTGAGCGTGCCTCAGCTCAAATCATTCTTGAAAAACGACTAGGAAGGAGAACTTACTGTATGTTACGACGCCTCAAACGGATGGAACCCTACGATTTGATCACTAACATCATCGTCTTTCTCCTAGCCCTACTCTTTGTTTTACCACTCTTTTGGTTGCTGACCAATACCTTTAAAACCTCGGCGCAGATTTATCAAATGCCACCGTCGATTTTGCCAGAGAAATGGTACACCGGTAACCTGGAAGAGCTCTTTAAGGGGCAACCGGCCTTCCAATGGATTTTCAACAGCTTTGTTGTCTCCATGGGAACGGCATCCCTAAGTGTTTTGGTTTCTTCCCTAGCAGCCTATGGCTTTTCCAAGTTGAAGTTTAAGGGGAGAACGGTCCTGCTCTTGGTCGTGATCGCTTCTATCATGATTCCCAAAGAAACCTTTATCGTGCCCCTCTTCAATGTCGTCGAAAGTTTAGGCTGGGTGGATACCTATCAGGCCATGATTGTGCCGAACTTGGCGACGGGCTTTGGGACCTTCATGCTCTACTCTTATTTCAAGGCTATTCCGGAATCAATCCGTGAATCAGCCAGAATTGACGGCGCCAAAGAGTGGACCATCTTCCATAAATTGATGCTGCCGATTGTCAAACCAGGCCTTGGGGCTCTCTTTATCCTCAACTTTGTAACGGCTTGGAATGATTACCTCTGGCAGCTGTTGATGGCGCGCAGTAAGGAGATGAAGACCTTGACCATCGGGGTTGCCAGTCTCCAGCAGGACATCAACCCTAATATAGGTCTTCGGGTAGCAGGGGCCGCCATTGCCGCCTTGCCGATGGTCCTGATTTTCTTCCTCTTCCAGAGGTATTTCATCAAGGGTGCCACAGATGGCGCTGTTAAAGAATAGTTAATAAATATTTAGTGAACCTTAAGGAGGGTTTCTATTATGAAAAAAATCTTGTCGTTTCTCACTATTTCTGCCTTAGCTTTGGCAGGATGTTCTAGCGGATCTTCTGGTTCGAAGGAAGCCAGCAAGGAGGTTGAAAAGGCCAATGAAATTGAAGTGTGGCTGACTCCACAATGGAAAGGCACTTACGAAGCATCAGAAGAAGGTGCAGATTATGATAGTTTCTTAAAAACAGCGGCAGAGCTCTACAAGGAAGAAAATCCAGATGTTAACATCAAGATCCAGGTGATTCCTGGTGATGAGCGCGACAGTAAATTGAGTGTAGCTACCCAGACCAACACGCTTCCAGATGTCTTCTTTGAGTCTTCCTTTGCCATGACCAACTACGCGCACCAAGGCCTGATTGCACCGATTGATGATATCGTTGATCCAGAAAGTAAAAAAGACATCTCTGAGAATGTTTGGAACAACGTTAAGATCGGCGAAAATAGTTATTTCTATCCATTTGCTCAAAACCCAGGCATGCTGGTCTACAATGTGAAAATGTTTGAAGACGCTGGTCTTGGCGAATTTATCGGTGAGAAGAGTGAAATTGCCAACTGGTCTGTTGAAGATTTTGAGAAGATCTTGACGACTTTGAAAGAGAAAAATGATCAGGTAGCACCACTAGGGTTCTTTGCCAAGAACAACCAGGCCGATACTTGGACCATGATGTACCTTCGGATGTTTGGATCGCCATTCTTTGACGATAAGGGACTGTTGGCTGTCAATGATGCAGAAGGCGTCAAGGCGCTCGAGCAGATCAAGTCTTGGAACGATAAGGGCTTGATTACCAAGGGGGCGGAGTCTCTTGCTAGTACAGATGTTAACGCCATGTTCCAAAACCAGCAAGTGGCGATCAGCTTTGCCAACGCTGTTCTTTACCAAGGCATGTTAGACAACCAAGCCAACGGGACACTGGATGAATTCGACATTCGTTTGGCCAGCATTCCGAGTGTTGATGGACCAAAATCCTTCACCTATGTTGTGGGATCAGCCGTCTTTAACACAAACGGAGAAGCCCGTCAAGCTCTGGCTAAGGATTTCGTGAAATTCTACTCAGAAAATGCAGACTTGGTTAATGCCAGCACCAACTTCTTGCCAGTGCGTGAGAGTGTTGTAGAGAGTGCCAAGGCAGACAATCCTCTCTTGGCAGCTTATCTGAACAATGACCAGTACGTGATCAACTTCTCTAATAACACGCCTGGGTATGCGGAAGTGCGCAATGCCCTCTTCCCAGAGATTCAAGCTGTCTTGACAGGTGAGAAGGATGCCCAAGCGGCTCTGGATAGCTTTGTCGATAATGGTAACAAGGCGATTGAAAAAGGTCAGAAGTTCTCTAAAGTATTGGGGAATAACTAGGATGAGATGAGGAGTGTCGGTTTATCACGACGCTCCTTGTTTTATGGGGTTTCTACTGGCAAGCAATTTGGAATTATCAAAAAATGTAGGATTGTCTTGTTTTATGAGGGACGAGATGGATGGCTTTAGTCTGGCCTTTGGGGTCAGCAAGTTGTAATCCATCTCTGCTTTTGTTTGAAATATCTTAGCAAAACCGTTACAATAGAATAAGGAATGTTTCTTAAATTAAAACGGAGGGCACTATGTCATACGCTAACTTAAAGTTGTTTGCGCTATCGTCAAATCAGGAACTGGCTAAAAAAGTTGCTGATAGCATGGGAATTTCGCTTGGGAAATCAACGGTTAAGCATTTTTCAGACGGTGAAATTCAGGTGAATATCGAAGAATCGATCCGCGGTTCTCAGGTCTATATCTTGCAGTCAACTTCGTCACCAGTCAATGATAATTTGATGGAAATTCTCATTATGGTGGATGCTCTCAAGCGTGCTAGCGCTGAATCAGTTAATATCGTAATGCCTTATTACGGCTATGCCCGTCAGGATCGTAAGGCTAGGGCGCGTGAGCCGATCACGTCAAAATTGGTAGCTAATATGCTCCAGGTGGCAGGTGTCGATCGTCTCTTAACCATTGATTTACACGCCTCACAGATCCAAGGTTTCTTTGACATCCCTGTTGACCACCTCTTGGGTGCGCCTTTGATTGCAGATTATTTTGAGCGCCGTGGGATGACAGGGTCAGACTATGTGGTGGTCTCTCCAGACCATGGCGGTGTGACTAGGGCCCGTAAACTGGCTGAATTTTTGAAGACACCGATTGCTATCATCGACAAACGCCGTTCGGTGGATAAGATGAATACGTCCGAGGTGATGAACATTATCGGTAAGGTGGATGGCAAGACCTGTATTTTGATCGATGACATGATTGACACGGCGGGTACCATTTGTCATGCGGCGGATGCCCTGGCAGAAGCGGGCGCAGTAGCTGTCTACGCCAGCTGTACTCACCCAGTCTTATCTGGTCCTGCTATGGACAATATTATGAAATCTGCCATTGAAAAATTGGTGGTTCTGGATACGATTTATTTACCAGAGGACCGATTGATTGATAAGATTGAGCAAATTTCGATTGCGGATCTGTTGGCAGATGCGATTGTACGGATTCATGAAAAACGTCCTCTATCGCCATTGTTTGAAGGGAAGAAGCCATAGTTACTAGAGGTTGGAAAACCTCCAGCCTAGCCTAAACAGTATCTCGAAAACCTTAGACTCAATGTTTTAAATGATGTTGTGTCTAAGGTTTTTGTTTTTTAGCTGGGGTGACTGGTAAATCAGGATGGAGGTTTTTCAAAGGCTAACAGGGTTAGAGATGAGTTGTAGTGGTGTTTAAATTTTTTCTTGTTTTACTCTTACCAGCAGGCTATTTCCTATTTAACATTTTCTGAAAATTGCGATATAATAGTCTAAAGATTGGAGACACCTATGGATTTAAGTAAACGATTTAATAAACAATTGGACAAGATTCAGATTTCGATGATTCGTCAGTTCGATCAGTCGATTTCGGATGTTCCGGGTATTTTGAAGCTGACGCTGGGAGAGCCGGATTTCACGACGCCAGAGCATGTTAAAGAGGCTGCCAAGGCAGCGATTGATGCCAATCAGAGTTATTATACAGGCATGAGTGGCCTTTTGGAGTTACGTCAGGCTGCAGCTGACTTTGTCCAAGAAAAGTACAACCTAACCTACGATCCAGCTAGCGAAATCTTGGTGACAGTGGGAGCGACAGAGGCACTGTCAGCTAGCTTGGTAGCCGTTATTGAAGCAGGTGATACCGTTCTGCTGCCTGCGCCAGCCTATCCTGGTTATGAGCCCATTGTGACCATGGTTGGTGGTTCTGTGGTTGAGATTGACACGACAGCCAACCAGTTTGTCTTGACCCCTGAAATGCTGGAGGCTGCTATCTTAGAGCAAGGGGACCGATTGAAAGCAGTCATCCTTAATTACCCCGCCAATCCGACAGGAGTGACTTACTCGAGGGAACAGATGGCAGCTCTTGCGGAAGTGCTGAAAAAGTATGAGATTTTTGTCATCTCAGATGAGGTCTATGCGGAATTGACCTACTCTGAAGGTCGTCATGTCTCCATTGCAGAATTCCTACCTGACCAGACCATTGTTATTTCAGGGCTTTCGAAGAGCCATGCCATGACGGGCTGGCGGATCGGCTTGATTTTTGCCCCAGCTTCTTTGACTGCACAGTTGATCAAGAGCCACCAGTATCTCGTGACAGCAGCAGCGACGGTCGCCCAGCACGGAGCCTTAGAAGCCTTGAAAAACGGTAAGGATGATGCTCTGCCGATGAAGGAGGCTTATATCAAGCGCCGGGATGTGATCATTGAGAAAATGACTGCTCTAGGCTTTGAGATCATCCGTCCAGATGGTGCCTTTTACATCTTTGCCAAGATTCCAACAGGTTACAATCAAAATTCTTTTGACTTCCTGCAAAAATTCGCTCGCAAGGAAGCGGTCGCCTTTATTCCTGGAGCTGCCTTTGGGCAATACGGCGAAGGTTATGTTCGGGTTTCTTATGCAGCCAGCATGGAAACTATTGAGGAGGCCATGAAGCGCTTAGCGCGTTTTATGGAATCAGATGAATCGCGTTGAGACCAAGGGCTTGGTCCTCTATAATCGGCCATATCGTGAGCAGGATATGCTGGTCAAGATTTTTACCGAGTCTTATGGCAAGCGGATGTTTTTCGTGCGCCACGCCCACGATTCCAAATTGACCAGCGTTATCCAGCCTCTGACAGCCTCGTCTTTTATCCTTAATTTAAATGCGACAGGCTTCAGCTTTATCGAAGATTATCGAGAAAGCCAGACCTTTCCAAAGGTCAATGGGGATATTTTTTCGCTAGCCTATGCGACCTACCTGCTTGCTTTGGCAGACGCAGCCCTTCAGGACAATGTGTCCGATCCAGCCCTCTTTCAGTTCTTATCAAGGACCCTGGTCTTGATGGAGCAAGGGCTGGATGTGGAAGTTTTGACCAATATTTTTGAAGTGCAGATCCTAAGCCGATTTGGGGTCAGTTTGAATTTTGAAGAATGCCTGGTCTGTCATCGTGTTGGTCAGCCCTTGGATTTTTCTTATCAATACAACGGCTGCCTGTGTCCGCAACATCAGCACCAGGATAGCCATCGTGCTCACGTAGACCCAAATGTCATTTATCTGTTGAGCCGCTTTCAGGGCCTTCAGTTTTCGGACTTGGAGACCATTTCCATTAAGCCAGAAATGAAACAAAAACTACGAACCTTTATGGATCAGCTTTATGAGGAATATGTGGGAATCCACCTCAAGGCCAAAAAATTCATAGATGACATGGCCCAATGGGGTCAGCTCTTCAAGGATAATCCGTGATGATTGTGATAAAATAGAGTGAGTGAGCTATAGAAAAGGAGACAAGATGAAACGAATCGCTGTTGATGCCATGGGTGGCGATCATGCCCCCCAGGCAATCGTGGAAGGAGTCAATCAAGCCCTAGAGCTTTATGAGGACATTGAGGTGCAGCTTTATGGGGATGAGGCTAAAATCCGGCCCTACCTTAAGGAAAATCCTCGTATCCGTATTGTCCACACAGAGGAAAAAATTGATTCGGACGAGGAACCAGCCAAGGCGATTCGTCGTAAGAAACAGGCATCGATGGTTCTGGCAGCTAAGGCGGTCAAAGATGGTCAAGCTGATGCTGTTTTATCAGCAGGGAATACAGGAGCCCTCCTAGCAGCAGGTCTCTTTGTGGTGGGACGGATCAAGGGTGTGGAGCGACCAGGACTTTTGTCTACCTTGCCGACTAGGGATGGTCGTGGCTTTGATATGTTGGACCTGGGTGCCAATGCTGAAAATACCCCTCATCACCTCTATCAATACGCTGTTCTAGGCGCCTTTTATGCCAAGCATGTGCGCGGTTTGACCAATCCCCGTATCGGTCTTTTGAATAACGGGACGGAAGAGACCAAAGGCGATAGCTTGCGCAAGGAGACCTATCAGTTGTTGGCAGCTGACGCAAACCTTAATTTCATTGGCAACATAGAGGCTAGAGAGCTTCTTAATGGTGTGGCAGATGTTGTCGTGGCAGACGGTTTTGTGGGAAATGCCGTACTGAAAACCATTGAAGGAACAGCCATGTCTGTTATGGGGCAACTCAAGTCTGCCATTGCTTCAGGAGGCCTGCGTGCTAAATTGGGCGCCCTTCTGCTTAAACCAAGTCTTTACCGATTAAAGGACAGCTTAGACTATTCTAGCGCTGGTGGTGCAGTTCTGTTTGGTCTTAAGGCACCTGTGGTTAAGGCGCACGGATCCAGCGACGCCAAGAGCATTATCAGCACTATTCGGCAGATCAGGACCATGCTTGAAACGGATGTGGTCGGTCAGTCTGTTCAAGAATTTTCAGAAGAGGAATAGAAATGTCACAAGAAATCATCTATCAAAAACTCCTCGATGTCATCAAGGAATTTCATGGCCAAGAGTTTATCTTCTCCGAAGACCTGCCCTTTCAGGATCAATTTGCTGATTCTGTTGCCTTGATGGAATGTATCATCGGTTTAGAGGATGCTTTTGACATCGAGATTCCAGACCGAGATTTAGAAACCTTCCAGACGGTAGAAGATCTGGTTGGTTATATCGAAGGCAAGACAGCTAGTCGGCGATAGGCGACATAAAGCACCTGATTTCCCCCTTAGCGGAATCGGGTGCTATTTTTTGACTTTTTGCAGTAAGTAGGTTCGTCCGAGCAAGTTTATTGGGAAACAGGTTAGCTGGTAGGTCAAGGTTTTCTCAATAAAGAAAGGTGTTTCGGGGTATAAAAACCGAACGTTAAAATAAAAAAACAATAGTTCGTTCTATAATTGTTTGATTAAAAGTTTTTCTTATGATAAAATGATTTAAAAATTAGCAAAAGGGCAAACGATAAAATGAAAAGAGACCTTATTTATTCCGGAAAAGCCAAGGATATCTATAGCACAACTGACGATGATGTGATTATTGCGCATTACAAAGACCAAGTCACCATGTTGAATGGTGCCCGAAAAGAAATGATTTCTGGGAAAGGTCGGCTCAATAATCAGATCTCGTCTTTTATTTTTGAGCGTTTAAATGCGGCAGGGGTGAAGACGCATTTTATTGAGAAAATTTCGGAGACGGAACAACGCAACAGGCGGGTGGAGATTATCCCTCTTGAGGTGGTGTTGCGCAATCGGGTGGCAGGGAGTTTTGCCAAGCGATTTGGCTTGGAGGAAGGCCAAGAGTTGCCTGTTCCCATTATCGAGTTCTATTACAAGGACGATAGCCTGGATGATCCCTTCATCAATGATGAACATGTTCTCTTTTTAGGACTGGCCAGTGAAGCTGACTTGACTTATATCAAGGAGGAAACCCGTCGCATCAATGACTTATTAAGCGATTGGTTTGCCAAAGTAGGTTTCACCTTGGTGGATTTTAAATTGGAATTCGGTAAGGATAAGAACGGGGACATCATCTTGGCAGATGAGTTTTCGCCTGATAATTGTAGGCTGTGGGATGAGCAGGGCCGGCATATGGACAAGGATGTTTTTCGGCGAGATTTGGGGGATGTGACAGCTGTCTATGCTCAGGTTTTGGAAAAACTGCAGGGCTTAGACTAGGTCGTCATTAGAAAGGAAAAAGTTCCGTCATCAGGAGGGGAAGAGTAGGAGAAACAGCTCTTTTCTTGCCTGGGAGCTGAACAGGGAGAGATAAGATGGATAAGCGTATTTTTGTAGAGAAAAAATCAGATTTTGGTGTGAAATCACAGGCCTTACTGAAGGAATTGGTTCACAACTTACAATTAAACAGCCTAAAAGCAGTACGGATTGTACAGATTTATGATGTCTTTGGTCTGGAAGAAGGGCTCTTTGCTCGTGCGGAGAAGCATATCTTCTCTGAACAGGTTACAGACCGTGTCCTGGCAGAAAGTGATTTGGGTCTAGCGGACTATGCATTCTTTGCTATTGAGGCTCTTCCTGGCCAGTTTGACCAACGGGCAGCTTCTGCCCAAGAAGCCTTGCTTCTATTAGGCAGTGACAGCGATGTGGTGGTTAACACAGCCCAACTTTATCTGCTCAACAAGGATATTGCTCCTGAAGAGTTGGAGGCTATTAAAAATTATCTCCTCAACCCTGTTGATTCTCGGTTTAAAGATTTGACTAGTCCCCTTGCTCGTCAGGAATTTTCTGTCTCCGATAAGACCATTCCACAGTTAGACTTTTTTGAGACCTATACAGCAGATGATTTTGCGGCCTACAAGCGTGAGGCGGGCTTGGCTATGGAGGTGGAGGATCTTCTCTTTATCCAAGACTATTTTAAATCCCTTAGGCGGGTGCCAACAGAGACAGAGCTCAAGGTCTTGGATACCTATTGGTCAGATCACTGCCGTCACACCACTTTTGAAACAGAACTCAAGTCTATTGATTTTTCAGCGTCAGCTTTTTCCGACCAACTCCAAGCGACCTTTGACAAGTATGTGGCCATGCGCGATGAGCTAGGACGGTCGGATAAACCGATTACTTTGATGGATATGGCGACGATTTTTGGGCGCTATGAGCGGGCTAATGGGCGTCTGGACGACATGGAGGTATCTGATGAGATCAACGCCTGCTCGGTGGAAATTGAGGTAGATGTCGACGGTGTTAAAGAGCCCTGGCTCCTGATGTTCAAGAACGAAACCCACAACCACCCGACAGAGATCGAACCTTTTGGAGGGGCAGCGACTTGTATCGGTGGAGCTATCCGTGACCCCTTGTCAGGCCGTTCTTATGTTTACCAGGCTATGCGGATCTCAGGGGCAGGAGATATTACAGCTCCGCTGTCAGCGACCCGTGCTGGGAAATTGCCTCAGCAAATCATCTCTAAAACAGCAGCACACGGCTATTCCTCTTATGGCAACCAGATTGGTCTTGCGACCACTTATGTCAAAGAATACTTCCATCCAGGCTTTGTGGCCAAACGTATGGAACTGGGGGCTGTCGTTGGGGCGGCACCAAAAGAGAATGTGGTCCGTGAAAAGCCAGTAGCAGGAGATGCGATCATGCTTTTGGGTGGCAAGACAGGCCGTGATGGCATCGGTGGTGCGACAGGATCGTCTAAAGTTCAGACTGTGGAATCCGTGGAGACAGCTGGCGCCGAGGTCCAAAAAGGGAACGCCATTGAAGAACGTAAGATTCAGCGTCTTTTCAGAAATGGTGATGTAACCCGCCTGATTAAGAAATCAAATGACTTTGGTGCAGGTGGGGTCTGCGTGGCCATTGGGGAATTGGCAGATGGGCTTGAAATTGACCTGGATAAGGTACCACTTAAGTACGCTGGCTTAAACGGGACAGAAATCGCTATTTCTGAAAGTCAGGAACGGATGGCCGTTGTGGTTGCTCCAAATGATGTAGAACCCTTTATCACAGCCTGTGCGACAGAAAATATTCATGCAGTAGTAGTCGCGACAGTGACAGAAAAACCAAACCTTGTCATGACCTGGAACGGACAGACCATTGTCAATATCGAACGCAGCTTCCTAGATACCAATGGAGTACGAGTAGTGGTGGATGCCAAGGTGGTGGACAAGGAGATTGCCCTGCCAGAAAATCGTGTGACGTCGCTGGACAGTCTCGAAGCGGATACCTGTGCGGTACTGGCCGACCTCAACCATGCTAGCCAGAAAGGTCTTCAGACCATCTTTGATAGCTCAGTTGGTCGTTCAACGGTCAACCACCCAATTGGTGGACGGTACCAGATCACACCGACAGAGAGTTCAGTGCAAAAATTGCCTGTTCAGCATGGTGTGACCACAACTGCGTCAGCCATTGCCCAAGGCTACAATCCGTATATCGCAGAATGGTCTCCTTATCATGGAGCTGCCTTTGCTGTCATCGAAGCGACAGCTCGACTGGTAGCAACAGGGGCCAAGTGGAGTCAGGCTCGTTTCTCTTATCAGGAATACTTTGAGCGGATGGACAAGCAGGCAGAGCGTTTTGGCCAGCCTGTATCAGCCCTACTTGGCTCGATTGAGGCTCAGATTCAGCTGGGGCTGCCATCTATCGGGGGCAAGGACTCCATGTCAGGGACCTTTGAAGAGTTGACGGTGCCTCCGACTTTGGTGGCTTTTGGGGTGACCACAGCAGATGTGAAGAAGGTCCTCTCGCCAGAGTTCAAGGCAGTAGGTGAGTTCATCTACTATTTACCTGGCTCGCCGATCGGTGCGGAGATTGATTTTGCTGGAGTCAAGACCAACTTTGAAGCTTTTGCGGCCATTCAGGACAAGTATGCTGTCACAGCTGCTTCGGCAGTTAAGTACGGTGGCCTGATGGAGAGTTTGGCCCTGATGAGTTTTGGTAACCGAATCGGTGCTACTGTCGACTTGACAGATGTGTCAACTAGCTTGACAGGCCAGCTGGGTGGCTTTGTCTTTACCTCTCAGGAGAAAATTCCTGAGGCGACCAAGATTGGTCAGACAGTGGCAGATTTTAGTCTGTTGGTCAATGGCAGAGCGCTTGCAGCTGACAAACTCTTAGCAGCTTTTGAGGGGACGCTGGAGGAAGTTTACCCAACCACCTTTGAGCAAGAAAGCCACTTAGCAGACGTTCCAGAAGTGAAAAAAGACGTAGTGTTGGCAGCTAAAAACAAGATTGACACACCGTTGGTCTATATCCCAGTCTTTCCTGGGACCAACTCGGAATACGATTCGGCCAAGGCCTTTGAAAAAGAGGGGGCGAGTGTCAAATTGGTGCCATTTGTGACCTTGAATGAGACAGCGATTGAGCGGTCGGTAGAGACCATGGTGGCTAACATCGAGCAAGCCAATATCCTCTTCTTTGCTGGGGGCTTTTCAGCGGCAGATGAGCCAGATGGTTCAGCCAAGTTTATTGTTAATATCCTACTCAATGAAAAAGTGCGTCAGGCTATTGATGGCTTTATCGCGCGTGGTGGTCTTATCATTGGTATCTGTAACGGATTCCAGGCCCTAGTCAAGTCAGGACTATTGCCTTACGGGAACTTTGAGGAGGCGACAGCAACCAGTCCAACCCTCTTCTACAACGATGCCAATCAGCACGTAGCCAAGATGGTGGAGACGCGGATTGCCAACACCAACTCGCCTTGGTTATCAGGTGTTTCTGTTGGAGAGGTGTACACGATTCCTGTTTCTCACGGAGAAGGAAAATTTGTCGTGACCGCTGAAGAATTTGCAGCGCTCCGAGACAATGGTCAGATCTTTAGTCAGTATGTGGACTTTGACGGCAAACCAAGCATGGACAGCCGCTACAATCCAAATGGGTCGTTATATGCCATTGAAGGGATTACTAGCAAGAACGGTCAAATCATCGGGAAGATGGGCCACTCAGAACGGGTGGAAGACGGTCTCTTCCAAAACGTGCCAGGTAACAAGGATCAGAAATTGTTTGAAAGTGCGGTTAAATACTTTACAGAAAATAGGATGCGAGCGATAGCGAGCTCAGGCGTCAGTTAGCGCCGTGCTGAAAATGACCTAACCGAAACGGTTAGGTCATGAGGGGATTTCGAGACGTTGGCTCGAAATGAAGCAATGGAACTCCGAAGGAGGTCGCTTGCGCCCCTCAGCACATAAGCTAACTGACAAAAAAGAAAAGAAGGAAGCATCATGGTTTACGAAGTCAAATCACTCAATGAAGAATGCGGGGTCTTCGGCATCTGGGGACATCCCCAAGCGGCACAGGTGGCCTACTTTGGCCTCCATAGTCTCCAGCACCGTGGGCAAGAAGGGGCTGGGATTTTAGCCAACGATGAAGGCCGTTTCAAGCGCCATATCGGGCTAGGTCTACTGGCAGAAGTTTTTAAAAATCCCAAGGATTTAGAGAAGTTGGTGGGACAATCAGCCATTGGGCACTTGCGTTATCCCACTTCTGGCAATGGCTCTATCAACAATGTTCAGCCCTTCCATTATCGCTTCTCAGATATGAAGGCAGGTCTGGCCCATAACGGGAATTTGACCAATGCTGTTTCATTGAGAAAAGAGTTGGAAGATCAAGGGGCAATTTTTGCCAGTACTTCTGACACGGAAATCCTTATGCACCTGATTCGTCGCAGTCAGAAGGAGACCGTCATGGACAAGATTAAGGAGGCTCTTAATCGGGTCAAGGGAGGCTTTGCCTATATTTTGCTCCTTGAGGATAGGATGGTTGCTGCCATGGACCCAAATGGCTTTAGACCCTTGTCCATTGGTCAGATGAGCAAAGGTGCTTGGGTGGTGGCTTCAGAAACCTGTGCTTTTGAGGTCATCGGTGCCAAGTGGGTACGGGATATGCAACCTGGCGAAGTCGTGATTTTTGATAAGGATGGCATGCATGTGGACAGCTACACAAAGGATACCCAGCTGGCCATTTGTTCCATGGAGTATGTTTACTTTGCCCGTCCTGATTCGGTCATTCATGGGGTCAATGTCCACACAGCCAGAAAGAATATGGGGCGTCAGCTGGCGAGGGAGTTCAAGCATGAGGCGGATATCGTAGTCGGCGTACCTAACTCGTCTCTCAGCGCAGCCATGGGCTTTGCCGAAGAATCAGGTCTACCAAATGAAATGGGCCTGATCAAGAACCAGTATGTCCAGCGGACCTTTATCCAGCCAACTCAGGAATTGCGTGAGCAGGGGGTACGGATGAAGCTGTCGGCCGTGTCCAGTGTGGTTAAGGGCAAGCGGGTGGTCATGGTGGATGACTCTATCGTGCGTGGGACAACCAGTCGTCGGATTGTGCAGTTGCTCAAAGAAGCAGGAGCGGCTGAAGTTCACGTGGCTATTGGTAGCCCAGAACTTAAGTACCCGTGTTTTTATGGGATTGATATTCAGACTCGTAGGGAGCTGATTTCGGCCAATCACACGGTGGAGGAGGTCTGCGAGATTATCGGAGCAGATAGCCTGACCTATCTCTCGATTGACGGGCTGATTTCCTCTATCGGTATTGAAACCGATGCGCCAAATGGTGGTCTTTGTGTGGCTTATTTTGATGGAAAGTTCCCCACTCCGCTCTACGACTATGAGGAAGAATACCAGCGCAGTTTGAGTGAGAAGACTAGTTTTTACATTGAGAATGTGAGATGATGAAAAAACCAATTCAAAACATTTATTGTATGGTCTTAGCGATTATTGTCATCTTAGCCCCTTTGTTAATTTATATTACCATTGTATCGTTTGTGGAAAATCGTCAAGTGGTGAGCATAGCCTATGGTATCTGTGTTCTAGTTTGGATTTATGCGGGTTATCAATGGTTAAAGATTGCTAAGGAATTGAAAGATACAGACAAATCATAGTTTTACAGTATATTGCATAGGAGGAATGAAATGACTGAAACAAAAAATCCCTACGCCGCCTCAGGTGTGGATGTCGAGGCTGGTTATGAAGTGGTTGAACGCATAAAAAAGCACGTCAAACGCACCGAGCGTCTAGGCGTTCTAGGTGCTCTGGGTGGCTTTGGCGGCATGTTTGACCTCAGCCAGCTGGATGTCAAGGAGCCTGTCCTCGTGTCTGGTACCGACGGGGTGGGGACCAAGCTCATGCTGGCCATCCAGTACGACAAGCACGACACCATTGGTCAGGACTGCGTGGCCATGTGTGTCAACGACATCATTGCTGCGGGTGCCGAGCCCCTCTACTTCCTGGACTACATCGCGACCGGCAAGAACGTGCCTGAAAAGCTGGAGCAGGTGGTTGCTGGTGTGGCCGAGGGCTGCGTTCAGGCCGGTGCTGCCCTGATTGGTGGTGAGACCGCCGAGATGCCTGGAATGTATGGCGAGGACGACTATGACCTGGCCGGTTTCGCCGTGGGGATCGCCGAGAAAAGTCAGCTCATTGACGGCAGCAAGGTCAAGAGTGGCGATGTCCTTTTTGGGCTGGCCTCCAGTGGCATCCACTCCAACGGCTATTCCCTGGTCCGCCGTGTCTTTGCGGATGTTGACGGGGACGCTCTGTTGCCAGAGCTAAATGGCAGAGCCCTTAAGGATGTTCTTCTTGAGCCAACCCGTATCTATGTCCAGCAAGTCCTCCCTCTGGTCAAGGCAGGGCTAGTCAACGGCATTGCCCACATCACAGGCGGCGGCTTTATCGAAAATGTGCCCCGTATGTTTAGCGATGACCTAGCTGCAGAAATTGACGAAGCCAGCATCCCGGTTCTACCGATCTTTACCGCCTTGGAGAAGTATGGAAACATCAAACACGAGGAAATGTTTGAAATCTTCAATATGGGCATTGGCCTGGTCTTGGCAGTGTCGCCAGAAAATGTTGACAAAATTAAAGAACTGGTGGATGAAGAAGTTTACCAAATCGGTCGAATTACCGAAAAGACTGACCAGAGCGTGATCATTCGATGAAAAAGATTGCTGTCTTTGCCAGCGGATCTGGCTCCAATTTTCAAGTCATCGCAGAGGAATTCCCAGTTGCCTTTGTCTTTTCTGACCAACCAGAGGCTTATGTATTAAAACGTGCAGAAAAATTGGGTGTGCCATCTTACAGCTTTGCCCTCAAAGATTTCCCAGACAAGGCAGCCTATGAAGAAGCCTTGGTTGACTTATTAGATCAGCACCAGATTGACTTGGTTTGTCTGGCTGGCTACATGAAAATCGTTGGTCCAACCCTGCTAGCTGCCTACGAAGGCAAAATCATCAACATCCACCCAGCTTACTTGCCAGAATTTCCAGGTGCTCACGGCATTGAAGACGCCTGGCAGGCAGGAGTAGCAGAAAGTGGCGTCACCATCCACTGGGTGGACAGCGGTATCGACACCGGCCAAATCATTAAACAAGTCCGCGTCCCGCGACTACCAGACGATACTATCGACACCTTCGAAGCCAGAATCCATCAAGCGGAGTACCAGCTTTATCCTCAGGTGGTGAGGGAGTTGGTGCAGAAGTGAAGAGAGAGGTTATTTATGAAAAAAATAATTAGTTGTTCATATCTTCTGCTTTGTAGCTTTATTTTAATAAGTTGTAGCGCTAAGACAGAAAAAACAGAGACTGCATCCTCACAAACAGTTTACATTGGCGACAATAGTAAGGTATCTCAGCTAGTTTCTGATTTAGATTATCCTAGTGGATTAACTTACGATTCCATTGAAATCCAATCGGATGAAGAACCTTATGAATTAAAAGTATTTGTTTCTGGCACAACAGATTATTATGATGAATTAGAAAAGTGTGCTGATGAAGCATTTGAACGTATTTCAAATATGGATGTGATTCATTTTTATCACAAAGATAGCGGTGAATTACTTGCAACCTATTTACGATAAACCAATGACCGCAGGTCGCTAATTCTGCGAGCGATAGCGAGCATAGACACTATTTTTCGCCGTGGTGAGAGTAAAAGAAGTAATGTAACACTTCTTTTACGACGGAAATCTTGAGACCTTAGGCTCAAGATTTAGGCATGGAACTCTGAAAGAGTTCGCTGCCGTCCGTACCACTTAAGAAAAATAGTAAAAAATAAAAAAGGAGACCCCATGACTAAACTTGCCTTGATTAGCGTGTCTGACAAGACAGGCATCATTGATTTTGCAAAAGAACTGACAGCCCAAGGTTGGGAGATTATCTCAACTGGCGGCACTAAGACTACCCTCGACAAGGCAGGCATTGCCACCATCGCCATCGACGATGTGACAGGTTTCCCTGAGATGATGGATGGTCGTGTTAAGACCCTTCATCCAAAAATCCACGGTGGACTTTTGGCGCGTCGTGATTTGGACAGCCATTTGGAAGCGGCAAGCCAGCATGAGATTGCTCTGATTGACCTTGTCGTGGTCAACCTCTATCCCTTCAAGGAGACCATCCTCCGCCCTGACGTGACCTACGATTTGGCGGTGGAAAATATCGATATCGGCGGTCCTTCCATGCTGCGTTCGGCGGCTAAAAATCACGCCAGCGTGACGGTCGTGGTGGATCCAGCGGATTATGCGGTGGTTTTAGGAGAAATAGCTGAGCAGGGCAGCACGACTTATGAGACGCGTCAGCGTTTGGCTGCCAAGGTCTTCCGCCACACCGCAGCCTATGATGCCTTGATTGCTGAGTACTTCACGGCTCAAGTCGGTGAAACCAAGCCTGAAAAACTGACCATCACCTACGACCTTAAGCAGGCCATGCGCTACGGCGAAAACCCGCAACAGGATGCGGATTTCTACCAAAAAGCCATTCCGACAGACTACTCAATTGCTTTAGCCAAACAGCTCAATGGTAAGGAACTTTCTTTCAATAACATCCGCGATGCGGATGCGGCCATCCGCATCATCCGAGATTTCAAGGACAGACCAACTGTGGTGGCGCTCAAACACATGAACCCTTGTGGTATCGGCCAGGCAGACGACATCGAGATGGCCTGGGATTATTGTTATGAAGCTGACCCAGTATCCATTTTCGGTGGGATTGTTGTTTTGAACAGAGAAGTTGATGGTGCGACGGCGGAGAAAATGAGCAAGATTTTCCTCGAAATCATCATCGCACCAAGTTACACGTCAGAAGCGCTAGCTATTTTCCAGAAAAAGGCCAATCTGCGCGTGCTGGAACTGCCTTTTGAGGGGCAAGAGCAGAGTGAAATCGAGCCTGAATATACGGGTGTGGTCGGTGGTCTCTTGGTGCAGAACCAGGACGTGTCGACCGTTAGTTCAGAGAATTGGGACATCGTGACTGAGCGTGAGCCAGATGAGCAGGAGCGGGTGGCTTTGGACTTTGCTTGGAAGGCGATTCGCTATGTCAAGTCCAACGGGATCTTGATTTCCAACGACCACATGACCCTGGGTGTCGGCCCTGGTCAGACCAACCGTGTGGCTTCTGTCAAGATTGCTATCGAGCAGGCCAAGGACCGTCTGGACGGTGCGGTACTGGCTTCAGACGCCTTCTTCCCGTTTGCTGATAACATCGAGGAAATCGCAGCTGCAGGCATCAAGGCTATTATCCAGCCAGGAGGTTCGGTGCGTGACGAGGAAGTCATCGCCGCTGCCAACAAACACGGCATCGCCATGGTCTTTACAGGAGTGAGACATTTTAGGCATTAAAAAACGAACCGCAAGGGTTCGCTCTGCCTATCCTTTAGGATAGATATAGTGGACTGGTCCAGGAGAATAGCCGCTTCCGTTCCAAACTTGGTAGGGGTTGAACCAGCCGCGGAAGTTGCTGATGTACTGCTTGCCAGCGTAGTTGGACTCTAGGACCTGGATGCGTGTGGCGCTTTCGACATGCGTGACGACAGCCACGTGGCCGTATCCTCCGCCGTCTGTCGGCCATACAGCTACTGCGCCAACTCGTGGCGTGTCGCTGACGATATAGCCTAGGTTTCTGGCAGTATTGGCCCAATCTTTAGCGTGTCCCCACCATTCTCCGACCCAGGGAGCGACTTGCTTGGCGCCCCATGTGCATTGACCTACAGGATAGTGGGTTGATACATACGTTTTGGGAATACTTGGTGTGGTGACTGGAGCAGGGGCTGGGCTGGTCTGTGTTAGATGGTTGGGATCAACGGTGAAGCTAGCTGGTAAAACACCTGTTAGGCCGGTACCATTTCGCTTGTAGATGTGGAAATGGTAGAGTCCGCTATCCTTGTGTTTGTTCAAATCCAGCTGGAAGTTGTAGGTGCCAGAGCCAAGAGAGCTAGCACCATACCAGCCGATATCGTCCTGTCCATTTTTGTCGGACCAGACCGCAAAGACGTACTCACCGGGAGCTGCATTTTTGAGATTTAACTCATAGACACCCGTTCGGACAAAGCGGCTACTAGCGGTTGGGTTGTAAGTAACGGGGATTGTGGTGGTGCTAGGTTTGTTCAAATCTGCGGTGCTTGCGACATAGCCAACTCGAGTACCGTCGGCATAATTGATGTAAACATGGTTGTTGTAGACTCCAGCGATATTTTGATGGTTGGCAATGGAAACTGCAAGACTGTATCGATTGCTGGTATTGGCATTCACCTTGTACCATTTGATATTGCTTTGGTTGCTGGTGCTCCAGACAGCAATATCCATCGAAGTAATTGCTTTTTCAGGTTGGATATTGAGAGTGTAGGAGCCCGTTGTTTTATTGATATTGGTCAAGGAAAATTGTGGCGTTTTTAGAGTGGATGGCGTAGGGGACGGACTTGGCGTAGTGGTTGGAGGTGTGACAGTTGTTCCTCCGATGCCGACTAGAGCTTCTCCTGCCTTATTACGCCGATACAGATGGAGGTTATAGACGCCTGTTTCGTTATTATGATTCTTGAGGGGAATATCCAGTAAGTAAGAACCATCTGCCTGACGTTTCATTCCATACCACTGGATATCGTCCTGGCCATTCTTCTCTGTCCAAGTAGGGAGTAGGACTTCATAGGGGACATCTGTAATTCCAGTAACCTTAACGGTTAGGACATGAGAACTGCTGAAGGCTGTCGTGATTTTTGGTGAGTTGCTGGTAGCAGAACCCTCGGCTAGACTGGCTGCTCTTGTGCTAGTGCTTGTTGTGGTCGCAAGAGTGGGCTTGGAAGTGGCTGTACTAGCAGTTGCCTGAGTGACAGTGGTAGTTGCTTTGCTAGTGGTTGAGCTGGCGTTTGTTTGTGTCTGGCTTATTTGAGTAGTCGTTCCAGTGCTGGTCTCAGTTATACCTGCTGGTGTTTGGGGGACAGTTCCGCCTTCCTTTTTGTTGGTTTCTGACGGGTTGCTGGTCGTTGATGGAGAATTGACTTGGGAACTATTATTAGAAGGCGTAGGACTGGTTGTGGTCTCATTGGGAGCTATAGAACTCACAGTCGTAGCGGTTTGCTGTGTTGGAGTTGCTTGAGTGAGATTTTTTTCTTCTAAGCGCTGGAAAGTTTCAGCTTTTAAGAGAGTTTTCTTACCATTTCGTGTCAAGTAAGTCTCTAAGTGATAAGTCCCAAAACCGACATGACTTCGTAAGGAAATTTCGGTAATATCTGGCAAGGCATTGTAAAAAATCATATCATCTTTACCATTTTCTTCTGACCAGATGGCGTATTGAATGGTTGCATTTTCAGGGAGAGCCTCTATATAGCGGAGCTTCAATTTCGTTCCACTGACTTCTATAGAAACAGGGGAAAGATTTTCATTAGCTTTCACCAGCGTTGCCCCTTGTGTGGCCAAACTTCCTAAAACTAAACTTGATAACAATAATGTTTTGATTTTCATATTATCTCCTTTCACAGATTCTATTCGTTGAAAAATAGGATTTTTGTGAAAAAAGATTTATAAGAGTGGTTTTTTGAGAAAAACTTTGGCAGTGAAGTCAAAGGTGAGAAGTCAGAATTTCTGTGGTTTAGAGCAATGTTAAAATTATTTTTTTATACGGTAACTTGACGGTTAGTTTGTATTTGTGAAAAGGGAATTAGCAGTTTCATAAAGTAAGGAAGAGGAGTAGTGACATGAAATTATTGGTTGTCGGTTCTGGTGGTCGTGAGCATGCGATTGGAAAGAAATTGTTGGAGTCAAAATGGGTAGAAAATGTCTATGTTGCCCCAGGTAATGATGGCATGACCCTAGATGGGTTACAACTGATCAATATCGGAATTTCCGAACATTCTGCCCTGATTGATTTTGCCAAGAAAAATAACATCGCTTGGACCTTTGTCGGGCCTGATGATGCACTGGCAGCGGGTATCGTGGATGATTTTGAATCAGCAGGCCTCAAAGCTTTTGGGCCATCGCGTCTAGCAGCAGAGCTGGAGTGGTCCAAGGACTTTGCCAAGTCTATCATGGTCAAGTACGGCATCCCAACAGCGGCCTATAGCACCTTTGCCGACTTTGAGGAGGCCAAGGCTTATATCGAAAGACAGGGCGCCCCTATCGTGGTCAAGGCAGATGGACTGGCACTGGGCAAGGGAGTGGTCGTGGCAGAGACGATTGAGCAGGCGGTCGAGGCGGCGCGTGAGATGCTTTTGGACAATAAATTCGGAGACTCTGGTGCACGTGTGGTTATTGAAGAATTCCTAGATGGTGAGGAGTTTTCTCTCTTTGCCTTTGCCAATGGCGAACGGTTTTCCCTCATGCCAACTGCTCAAGATCATAAGCGGGCTTACGATGGAGATACGGGCCCCAACACAGGTGGTATGGGGGCTTATGCACCGGTTGCCCACCTACCTCAGTCCGTCATCGATCAGTCGGTTGAGACCATTATCAAGCCCCTTCTAGCAGGTATGGTGGCAGAAGGACGTCCCTATCTTGGCATTCTTTACTGTGGTCTGATTTTGACCATCGATGGACCTAAGGTCATCGAGTTCAACGCCCGCTTTGGGGATCCCGAGACCCAGATTACCCTGCCCCGCCTGACCTCTGATTTTGCGCAAAACATCAGCGACATCTTGGACAAGAAAGAGCCAACTATCACTTGGCGTGAGGATGGCGTAACCCTTGGCGTTGTCGTCGCTTCAGATGGTTACCCGCTTGATTATGAAAAAGGTGTCCCACTACCAGAAAAGACCAATGGAGACATCATCACCTACTATGCAGGCGCTAAGTTTGATGACAATAGCAGAGCTCTGCTATCCAACGGCGGACGGGTCTATATGCTAGTCACCACAGCCGATACCGTCCCAGCAGCACAGGAAAAAATCTATGCTGAGCTGGCAAACCAAAACACTGAGGGGCTCTTTTATCGAACAGACATCGGAAGTAAAGCATTGAATTAAAATATAATGTAATCAGAAAAACGAGCGTAAGCGAGATAAACCCGTTAGTTGTCGCCGTGGTGAAAAAACTAATAGGAAAGAATTTAGAAAGAAATTTGAAGTTAGAAGGTTTGCGACACGAAGAAGCGATTTCGATAATAAATCGCTGATGAGTTAGTGCAGTGCTTAGGCTATGTCCGATAGGAATAGCCGTAGTTGGTTGAGTGAAGTATTCACCAACCAAACTTAGCACTGCCTGACGTCCCTACCACTTAAGACAACTGACAAAAAGAAAAAAGGAACATTAAAATGAAACCAATCATTTCCATTATCATGGGCTCTAGCTCTGACTGGGCGACCATGCAAAAAGCAGCAGAAGTTCTCGATCAATTCAGCGTCCCCTACGAGAAAAAAGTCATTTCTGCCCACCGTACCCCAGACCTTATGTTTAAGCACGCAGAGGAAGCACGCGGTCGTGGTATCAAAGTCATCATTGCAGGTGCTGGTGGGGCAGCCCACTTACCTGGTATGGTCGCCGCCAAGACAACTCTGCCTGTTATCGGTGTACCTGTTAAATCTCGTGCCCTCAGTGGTCTCGATTCCCTCTATTCCATTGTCCAGATGCCCGCAGGTGTGCCTGTGGCAACCATGGCAATAGGAGAAGCGGGAGCAATCAATGCGGCTTTGACTGCGCTGCGTATTCTGTCTATCGAAGATAGCGGTATCGCAGACCAACTGGCCAGCTTTGCTATTGAACAAGCCAAAATCGCGGAGGCCATGAGCGATGAACTCAACTAAAACTATCGGGATTATCGGAGGCGGTCAACTGGGTCAGATGATGGCGATTTCTGCCATCTATATGGGGCACAAGGTCATTACGCTAGACCCAGCGGTGGATTGCCCGGCTTCGCGCGTGAGTGAGGTGATTGTGGCACCTTACAGCGATGTAGAGGCTCTTCGCCAACTGGCAGAGCGCTGTGATGTGCTCACTTATGAGTTTGAAAATGTTGATGCGGATGCGTTAGACGCCGTGATAACAGACGGTCAATTGCCGCAGGGGACAGACCTTCTGCGTATTTCTCAAAATCGCATTTTTGAAAAAGATTTCTTAACTAATAAGGCTGGCGTGACCGTGGCACCTTATCGAGTGGTGACCTCTAGCCTTGATTTGGAAAATCTTGACTTCTCAAAAACCTATGTCCTCAAAACTGCCACGGGTGGCTATGATGGACACGGTCAAGTGGTTATCCGCTCAGCGGCTGATCTGGAAGAGGCCTGCCACCTAGCCAACTCAGCCGAGTGCGTCTTGGAGGAGTTCGTCAATTTTGACTTGGAAATCTCCGTTATCGTGTCTGGTAACGGCAAGGATGTGACGGTTTTCCCTGTGCAGGAAAATATCCACCGCAATAACATCCTCTCCAAGACCATCGTCCCAGCCCGCATTTCAGAGGATTTAAGCGCTAAAGCGAAGGCGATGGCGGTGAAAATAGCAGAGCAGCTCAACCTATCTGGTACCCTCTGTGTGGAAATGTTTGTAGCAGGTGAAGAGATTCTGGTCAATGAAATCGCCCCACGCCCCCACAATTCAGGGCATTACTCTATCGAAGCTTGTGACTTTTCACAGTTTGACACCCATATCTTGGGCATTTTAGGTGAGGCTCTGCCAGACATCACTCTCCACGCTCCAGCCACCATGACCAACATCCTAGGACAAGACCTGGAAGACGCTCTGCAATTTTGCCAAAAAAATCCTAACGCCCACCTCCACCTTTATGGTAAAATAGAAGCAAAGCCCAACCGCAAGATGGGACATGTGACGGTTTTTAGTGATGAGGCGGATAGTGTGGAGGAGTTTTAGGTAGGAAGGAGTGTAATTTTAATGGGAACGATTATAGAATTATGTGCTGATAATTTAACGTTGGATTGGGGAAAAAATAATTATTATAAAGCTCATTCTTGGCTATTTTCAGAGGATGATAGATTTGAGAAGAAGTCTACTAACTATAATTTTTGTAATGGAGCGTTAGCTATTTCCGATAATTTAGAGAACGTAAAATTCAGATTGAATAATTTAGGTTATTCATTAGCAGAAACTAAAAAACGACTTGAAGATCAAATTAATATTTGGCGTAGAGTCCATGATTTTCCTGAAATAGCTCAACTAATAATGAATTACATTAGTTCAATTAATCTTGATGATATTACAGATTTAACTATTATAAAAGAATCTGAATATTTAGATGAAGAAGATATATATCATTGGCTTGCAAAAAAAATTGAAGCCGATCCTATTTATATTACAGAAAAAAATAGGTTGATAGCTAATCTAGAAAAACCTGAGGATTATTTTGATGATATAGAAGGTTTTTTCTTTGAAAAATTAGATAGATATATTTGCTTGCGTTTGTTATGTGAAAACCCAAATAATTTGGATAAAGAATTGAAATGGTTTTGTTATGATATTATAGAGTCGGGTTGGGCTTCAAAAGAAGATATACAATATTTTGATAATAAATATTTTGTTATTGAACATAATAAATTGTATGGGAAATTGAATAGATACGCCATTCAACAAGATAATATTAATGATAGTGTGTTACAATTTGATAGTTGGTTAAGGAATAAAGGGCTGCCACAAAATAAAAATTATCAGAGAGAAAATTTAAGTACAGGTGCTTTAACATCAATAAGTTATACAACTCCTACTTTTATACGGAATATAATTCATCATCCTGAGAATACTAATAATACTTTTAATGATGGTGATTTAAAAGAATCAATTAATTCTATGCTCGATTTAATTAAGCAAAATGGTATAAATTTAATTTGAAGGAGAAATACAATGATTGACTATTCTCCTCATCTTAATCTAAAAACTGAAATAAAGTAAGTGTCTGATGGAGTAATCTTATCAAACTTTCGAGCTACTACTTCAGAGCATAAACGAATGAATATCGTCAGTTATCACCTGAGAGTATCATAAAATTAAAACCACCTGTTAGGGCAAAGATAGCTGTGCTAATCAAATTGAATACGGGATACTTTGTACCTGTAAAAATAGATAGGATTGGACACTAGTTTTACTGAACTGAACCCAGGAGAAAAGCTCGGAAGAAATTAGTTTGCTCATTCCTACATACTTAAAGTAATCAAATAAAAAATAGAAAGGAACAAGGGTGCCGTATTCTCTAAACTGAATACGGGCTGCGGACTTCCTTAATTAAAACCATAATAAATAAAAAGAAAGGAGTGAGGGTGTTACCGAGTATTTGAACTCGGGCTAAAAGCGTCGGAAAAAAGATAGACTTTCTAGTGTGCCAGCACACTGTGTCAGTCTCCTATTTTTCTCTCGCTTTCTAAACGCCCTCTGTATCATCAACATGATCAATCGTTATTCCCGCCCTGAGATGGCGAACATTTGGAGTGAAGAAAATAAATACCGTGCTTGGCTTGAGGTGGAAATCCTAGCTAGTGAGGCATGGGCTGAGTTGGGTGAGATCCCCGAGGAAGATGTAGCCTTGATTCGTGAGAAGGCGACTTTCAATATTGAACGCATTTTGGAAATTGAAGAAGAAACTCGTCACGATGTAGTGGCTTTTACTCGTGCAGTCTCGGAGAGTCTTGGTGAGGAGCGCAAGTGGGTACACTATGGATTGACCTCTACCGACGTGGTGGATACGGCCTACGGCTACCTCTACAAGCAGGCCAACGACATTATCCGTCGCGACCTTGAAACCTTTACCAATATTGTTGCCGACAAAGCGCGTGAACACAAATACACCATCATGATGGGGCGTACCCACGGGGTGCATGCGGAGCCAACGACCTTCGGTTTGAAACTTGCGACTTGGTACAGCGAAATGAAGCGGAACCAAGAGCGTTTCGAGCGAGCAGCAGTTGGCGTTGAAGCTGGTAAGATTTCAGGTGCCGTTGGTAACTTTGCTAACATCCCACCATTCGTTGAGGAGTATGTCTGTGATAAACTCGGCATCCGTCCACAAGAAATTTCAACTCAGGTCTTGCCTCGTGACCTCCATGCGGAGTATTTTGCGGTGTTAGCAAGTATTGCGACATCAATCGAGCGTATGGCAACGGAGATCCGTGGTCTGCAAAAATCGGAGCAACGCGAAGTCGAAGAGTTCTTTGCCAAGGGTCAAAAAGGCAGCTCTGCTATGCCCCACAAACGCAACCCAATCGGTTCTGAAAACATGACAGGGCTTGCGCGTGTCATTCGTGGGCACATGGTGACGGCCTATGAGAACGTGGCACTTTGGCACGAACGTGATATTTCGCACTCATCTGCGGAGCGGATTATCACACCAGACACAACCATTCTCATTAACTACATGCTCAACCGTTTTGGCAATATCGTCAAGAATTTGACCGTCTTTCCTGACAATATGCTCCGTAACATGAACTCGACCTTTGGCTTGATTTACAGCCAGCGTGTCATGTTGAAACTCATCGAAAAAGGAATGACTCGTGAAGAAGCTTACGATTTGGTACAACCAAAAACAGCTCATTCATGGGACAATCAAGTCGACTTCAAACCATTATTAGAATCTGATGAGAAAGTAACTTCTCGCCTCACACAAGACGAAATCGACGAACTCTTCAACCCAGACTACTACGCTAAACGTGTCGATGATATCTTTGCACGATTGGGTCTGTAATAGAGTTTTAGAAATAATAATTATATAATTATATAGAAAGAACTTCATCGAGATAAGCATGAAGTTCTTTTCGATTCATCTGAAAAAGAGGTGTAGATAGAGCGAAATGTTAGAGATGATCAGAGGAGTCAGTATTTTTGCATGTCATCAAAAGCGTTTTGATGTGAAGGTCTTGTAAACAAGAATGAAGTAGAGTAATGCTCAAATAAAATCAATCTAACCTAGGAAAGGAAACTGATAGAACTGGAGCTCATCGAAGCGAGTTGCCAACGCCTATCTTTGATTTTCGAAGAATATAAATTTTGACTGACGAAAAAAATGTTCAAAACTCTTGCATTGGTAACTCATATCTGGTATACTACTATGGTGCCGTAAAAAATACGGCTGTAGCTTTGACGCAGGAGGTTGCGACACGCTTGGTTGCATTGCCACGCAATCCGTGTTGGTTTTCCTGAAGAGCTAGCCTATTATCTTAAATAGACGAAAAAGGAGAAAAAGATGGCAAACAAAAAAATTCGCATCCGCTTGAAAGCGTACGAGCACCGTACACTTGATACAGCTGCTGCAAAAATCGTAGAAACTGCTGCTCGCACAGGTGCAACAGTTGCTGGACCAGTTCCACTTCCAACTGAGCGTAGCCTCTACACAATCATTCGTGCGACTCACAAGTACAAAGACTCTCGTGAGCAGTTCGAAATGCGTACCCACAAGCGCTTGATCGATATCATCAACCCAACTCAAAAAACAGTTGATGCCTTGATGAAGTTGGATCTTCCAAGTGGCGTAAACGTTGAAATCAAACTCTAATTAGCCAAACATACGAGAAGAGTTTGTGTTCAAGTCCAATTGAACACGGGCTAAACTCGGCGTAAAAAAGATAAACTTCCCTAGAAGCTCTGGCTTCGTCGGTCAGTTTCCTGTTTTTACCTTGAGTTTGACGCCCTTTGTATCTTGGTGTGAGCATAAAAAACGCTCGTTAAAAACTTTTTAAAAAATAAGAAAAGGAAATCATTTTCTCATGACAAAAGGAATCTTAGGGAAAAAAGTGGGAATGACTCAAATCTTCACTGAATCTGGTGAATTTATCCCTGTTACTGTCATCGAAGCAACTCCAAACGTGGTGCTTCAAGTGAAAACTGTTGAAACTGACGGCTACGAAGCTGTTCAAGTTGGTTTTGATGACAAGCGCGAAGTATTGAGCAACAAACCTGCCAAAGGCCATGTCGCAAAAGCGAACACAGCTCCTAAGCGCTTCATTCGTGAATTCAAAAACATTGAAGGCTTGGAAGTTGGTGCTGAATTAACAGTTGAACAATTTGAAGCTGGTGATGTTGTTGACGTCACAGGAACTTCTAAAGGTAAAGGTTTCCAAGGTGTTATCAAACGCCACGGCCAATCTCGTGGTCCAATGGCTCACGGTTCTCGTTACCACCGCCGTCCAGGTTCAATGGGACCTGTTGCACCAAACCGTGTCTTCAAAGGTAAAAACCTTGCAGGCCGTATGGGTGGTGAGCGCGTAACGATCCAAAATCTTGAAATCGTACAAGTTGTTCCAGAAAAGAACGTTCTTCTGATCAAAGGTAACGTTCCAGGTGCTAAGAAATCTCTTATCACTATCAAGTCAGCAGTTAAGGCTGCTAAATAATAAGGAAAGGGGAATCAGTCGAAATGGCAAACGTAACATTATTTGACCAAACTGGTAAAGAAGCTGGCGAATTGACTTTGAACGACGCAGTATTTGGTATCGAACCAAACGAATCTGTTGTTTTTGATGTCATCATCAGCCAACGTGCTAGCCTTCGCCAAGGGACTCACGCAGTGAAGAACCGCTCAGCAGTTCGCGGTGGTGGACGCAAACCATGGCGTCAAAAAGGAACTGGGCGTGCGCGTCAAGGTTCTATCCGCTCTCCACAATGGCGCGGCGGTGGTGTGGTCTTCGGTCCAACGCCACGTTCATACGGCTACAAACTTCCGCAAAAAGTTCGTCGCTTGGCATTGAAATCAGTTTATTCAGAAAAAGTTGCTGAAAACAAATTTGTAGCTGTTGAATCTCTTTCATTTGCAGCTCCAAAAACTGCTGAGTTCGCAAAAGTTCTTGCAGCACTTAGCATTGATACAAAAGTTTTAGTTATCCTTGAAGATGGTAACGACTTCGCTGCCTTGTCAGCTCGTAACCTTCCAAATGTTAAAGTTTCAACTGCAACAACTGCAAGTGTACTTGACATTACAGGCGCGGACAAACTTCTTGTAACCAAAGCAGCTATCTCTACTATCGAGGAGGTTCTTGCATAATGAATTTGTACGACGTAATTAAAAAACCTGTTATCACTGAAAAGTCAATGACTGAACTTGAAGCAGGCAAATATGTTTTTGAAGTGGATACTCGTGCTCATAAACTTTTGATCAAGCAAGCTGTTGAAGCTGCTTTCGAAGGTGTTAAAGTAGCTAACGTTAACACAGTAACAGTGAAACCAAAACAAAAGCGCGTAGGTCGCTATATTGGTTACACTAACAAGGTTAAAAAAGCAATTATCACTTTGACTGCTGATTCAAAAGCAATCGAGTTGTTTGCAGCTGAAGCAGAATAATCTAAGGAGGAATTAACGTGGGTATTAAAGTTTATAAACCAACGACAAATGGCCGTCGTAACATGACTTCTTTGGATTTTGCTGAAATCACAACAAATACACCAGAGAAAAGCTTGCTTGTTTCTTTGAAGAAAACAGCAGGTCGTAACAACGCTGGCCGTATCACAGTTCGTCACCACGGTGGTGGACACAAGCGTCATTACCGTTTGATTGACTTCAAACGTAACAAAGATGGCGTTGAAGCAGTTGTTAAGACAATCGAATACGATCCAAACCGTACAGCTAATATCGCTTTGGTCCACTACACTGACGGTATCAAAGCTTACATCATCGCCCCTAAAGGTCTTGAAGTAGGTCAACGTATCGTTTCTGGTCCAGAAGCGGATATCAAGGTTGGTAATGCTTTGCCACTTGCAAACATCCCAGTTGGTACTGTGATCCACAACATCGAGTTGAAACCAGGTCGCGGTGCTGAATTGGTACGTGCTGCAGGTGCTTCTGCTCAAGTATTGGGTCAAGAAGGTAAGTACGTCTTGGTTCGCTTGCAATCAGGCGAAGTTCGTATGATTCTTGGCACTTGCCGCGCAACCATTGGTAGCGTTGGTAACGAGCAACAATCACTCGTGAACATCGGTAAAGCAGGACGTAACCGTTGGAAAGGTATCCGTCCAACTGTTCGTGGTTCTGTAATGAACCCTAACGATCACCCACACGGTGGTGGTGAAGGTAAAGCACCAGTTGGTCGTAAAGCGCCATCTACGCCTTGGGGTAAACCTGCGCTTGGTCTTAAAACACGCAACAAGAAAGCTCGCTCAAACAAACTGATCGTTCGTCGTCGCAACGAGAAGTAATTCTTGGCTAGCTAGTTAAGCTTAAAAAAGTGCACCTGGAACTTATGGTGCGAACATCCGCCAGCTCGGTGGCAGACCTGTTAGGG
The DNA here is from genome assembly GCF_040545225.1 of Streptococcus rupicaprae. Lineage (NCBI taxonomy): Bacteria > Bacillati > Bacillota > Bacilli > Lactobacillales > Streptococcaceae > Streptococcus > Streptococcus rupicaprae. The sequence goes on from NZ_JBEPLO010000001.1 coordinate 62,826, forward strand.
TCTGCGGGCCGCTGTGGTACATATTTTAAAGGAGAACACTACAAAATGGGACGTAGTCTTAAAAAAGGACCTTTCGTCGATGAGCATTTGATGAAAAAAGTTGAAGCTCAAGCTAACGACGAAAAGAAAAAAGTCATCAAAACTTGGTCACGTCGTTCAACGATTTTCCCAAGCTTTATCGGTTATACTATTGCAGTTTATGATGGACGTAAGCATGTGCCTGTATACATCCAAGAAGACATGGTAGGTCACAAACTTGGTGAATTTGCACCAACGCGTACCTACAAAGGTCACGCTGCTGACGACAAGAAAACAAGACGTAAATAATAGAAGGAGAACACAATGGCAGAAATTACTTCAGCTAAAGCAATGGCTCGTACAGTGCGTGTTTCACCTCGTAAGACACGTCTTGTACTGGACACTATCCGTGGCAAGAACGTTGCAGACGCAATTGCCATCTTAACATTCACTCCAAACAAAGCTGCTGGCATCATCTTGTCAGTCTTGAACTCAGCTATCGCAAACGCTGAAAACAATTTTGGTTTGGAGAAAGCTAACTTGGTGGTTAGCGAATGTTTCGCAAACGAAGGACCAACCATGAAACGTTTCCGTCCACGTGCGAAAGGTTCAGCTTCACCAATCAACAAACGTACATCACACATCACTGTGGTTGTATCTGAAGTAAACTAGGAGGTAAAAACGTGGGTCAAAAAGTACATCCAATCGGTATGCGTGTCGGTATTATCCGTGACTGGGATGCCAAATGGTACGCTGAAAAAGAATACGCGGATTACCTCCATGAGGATCTTGCAATCCGTAACTTCATTAACAAAGAATTGGCAGACGCCTCTGTTTCAACTATCGAAATTGAACGTGCTGTTAACAAAGTGATCGTTTCACTTCACACTGCTAAGCCAGGTATGGTTATCGGTAAATCTGGTAGCAATGTTGATGCACTCCGTGCACAATTGAACAAATTGACTGGCAAACAAGTCCACATCAACATCATCGAGATCAAACAACCTGACCTTGATGCCCACCTTGTTGGTGAAGGAATTGCTCGTCAATTAGAGCAACGTGTGGCCTTCCGCCGTGCTCAAAAACAAGCTATCCAACGTGCAATGCGCGCAGGTGCTAAAGGAATTAAAACTCAGGTTTCTGGTCGTTTGAACGGTGCGGATATCGCTCGTAGCGAAGGTTACTCTGAAGGTACAGTTCCACTCCACACCCTTCGTGCGGATATTGACTACGCTTGGGAAGAGGCAGACACAACTTACGGTAAACTTGGTGTTAAAGTCTGGATCTACCGTGGTGAAATCTTGCCAGCTCGTAAAAACCAAGGAGGTAAATAACACATGTTAGTACCTAAACGTGTAAAACACCGTCGTGAATTCCGCGGAAAAATGCGCGGTGAAGCAAAAGGTGGTAAGCAAGTAGACTTCGGTGAATACGGTCTTCAAGCAGTAACTAGCTCATGGATCACTAACCGTCAAATCGAAGCTGCCCGTATCGCTATGACGCGTTATATGAAACGTGGTGGTAAGGTTTGGATCAAGATCTTCCCACACAAATCATATACTGCTAAAGCTATCGGGGTTCGTATGGGTTCTGGTAAAGGTTCTCCTGAAGGTTGGGTTGCACCAGTTAAACGTGGTAAGGTAATGTTTGAAGTTGCAGGCGTTTCAGAAGAAATCGCTCGTGAAGCCCTTCGCCTTGCTAGCCACAAATTGCCAGTTAAATGCAAATTCGTAAAACGCGAAGCAGAGTAAGGAGAAGACATGAAACTTAAAGAAATTAAAAAATTCGTTGAAGAGCTTCGTGGCTTGTCTCAAGAAGAGCTTGCTAAGAAAGAAAATGAACTCAAGAAAGAATTATTTGAGCTCCGTTTCCAAGCTGCTGCAGGCCAACTTGATCAAACTGCTCGTTTGAACGAAGTGAAAAAGCAAATTGCACGTGTTAAGACTGTGCAATCTGAAATCAAATAATAGACTAGGGAAGGAGAATTTCAATGGAACGCAATAAACGTAAAGTTCTTGTTGGACGTGTTGTATCTGACAAAATGGACAAAACCATCACTGTTGTAGTTGAAACCAAACGTAACCACCCAGTCTATGGTAAACGCATCAACTACTCTAAGAAGTACAAGGCTCATGATGAAAACAATACTGCTAAAGAAGGCGATATCGTTCGTATCATGGAAACTCGCCCACTTTCAGCTACTAAACGCTTCCGTTTGGTAGAGGTTGTGGAAGAAGCAATCATCATCTAATTAACCAGAAAGGAGAAAACTTAAATGATTCAAACAGAAACTCGTTTGAGAGTCGCTGATAACAGCGGTGCACGCGAAATCTTGACTATCAAGGTTTTGGGTGGTTCAGGACGCAAGTTCGCAAACATCGGTGATATCATCGTGGCATCAGTAAAACAAGCAACTCCTGGTGGTGCGGTTAAGAAAGGTGACGTTGTTAAGGCTGTTATCGTTCGTACCAAGACAGGTGCTCGTCGTCCAGACGGTTCTTACATCAAATTCGACGATAACGCTGCTGTTATCATTCGTGAGGACAAAAACCCTCGCGGTACCCGTATCTTTGGTCCAGTGGCGCGCGAATTGCGTGATGGCGGTTTTATGAAAATCGTTTCATTGGCACCAGAAGTACTTTAATCTCAAAAACAAACTCAGTCCCCTGGCAGATTTGTCAGGGTGCCCTTAGGGCGTAAGAAATACTAGGAGAAATCAAATGTTTGTAAAAAAAGGCGACAAGGTTCGCGTAATTGCCGGTAAAGATAAGGGCAAGGAAGCAGTAGTGCTTGCAGCTCTTCCAAAAGTAAACAAAGTTATCGTTGAAGGCGTAGCTATCATCAAAAAGCATCAAAAACCTAATAACGAGTTCCCTCAAGGAGCAATCGTTGAAAAAGAAGCCCCTATTCACGCTTCTAACGTTCAAGTTTTGGACAAAAATGGTGTTGCTGGACGTGTTGGCTACAAAGTCGTAGACGGCAAAAAAGTTCGCTACAACAAAAAATCAGGCGAAGTGCTTGACTAATCACGAAGGAAAGGAGAAGTAAAATGGCTAATCGTTTAAAAGAAAAATATCTTAATGAAGTTGTGCCTGCTTTGACAGAACAATTTAACTATAGCTCAGTTATGGCTGTGCCAAAAGTTGATAAAATCGTTATCAACATGGGTGTCGGCGATGCAACTGCAAACGCGAAAAACCTTGAAAAGGCTGCTGAAGAATTAGCACTTATCTCTGGTCAAAAACCATTGATCACTAAGGCTAAGAAATCAATCGCCGGCTTCCGTCTTCGTGAAGGGGTTGCGATCGGTGCTAAAGTAACTCTTCGTGGCGAACGCATGTATGAGTTTTTGGATAAATTGGTATCAGTTTCTCTTCCACGTGTACGTGACTTCCACGGTGTTCCAACAAAATCATTTGATGGTCGTGGGAACTACACACTCGGTGTTAAAGAGCAATTGATCTTCCCGGAAATCAACTTTGATGACGTTGATAAGACACGTGGTATGGATATCGTAATCGTTACAACTGCTAAGACTGATGAAGAATCACGTGCTTTGCTTACAGGCTTAGGGATGCCTTTTGCAAAATAATAGGGAGGTAAAAAATGGCTAAGAAATCAATGATCGCTAAGAACAAGCGTCCGGCGAAATTCTCGACACAAGCTTACACGCGTTGTGAAAAATGTGGCCGTCCACATTCAGTATACCGCAAGTTTAAACTTTGCCGTGTTTGCTTCCGTGAATTAGCATACAAAGGACAAATCCCAGGCGTAACAAAAGCGTCTTGGTAATTGAATTGGGCTTTGCCCAATTCAATTTAATCCAGGCGAGCACAAGCGAGCCTGAGCTGATACTTTTTGCAGTGGTCAAACGAACGAGCAGAAAAGATCGTTCGATGGAAATTTTGAGACATTGGTTTAAAATTCAGTCATGCAACACCTGAGGCGGTTGTTGACGTCCTTGACCTATCAGAAAAGTATCAAAAGAAAATAACTAGCAAGTGCATCTTGCAAACTACTAGTAAGAGGAGAACAACTAAAATGGTTATGACTGACCCAATTGCAGACTTTTTGACACGCATTCGTAACGCGAACCAAGCAAAACACGAAGTGCTTGAAGTGCCTGCATCAAACATTAAAAAAGGGATTGCTGAAATCCTTAAGCGCGAAGGTTTCGTGAAGAACGTTGAAATCATCGAAGATGACAAACAAGGCATCATCCGTGTCTTCTTGAAATACGGAGCTAACGGTGAGCGCGTTATCACAAACTTGAAACGCGTTTCAAAACCAGGTCTTCGTGTTTACTCAAAACGCGATGACATTCCTAAAGTTCTTAACGGACTAGGTATTGCTATCATCTCTACTTCAGAAGGTCTCTTGACAGATAAAGAAGCTCGTCAAAAGAACGTTGGTGGAGAACTTATTGCTTACGTTTGGTAATCTGATTTTTCAGATTAGCTTACATAAAAGAACGAATTGAACACGGGCTAGAGCCTGTGTGAAAAAGACAAATCTTCCTAGAATGCAAGCATTCTTTGTCAGATTTTCTATTTTCACTTTGGCTCTTTAACGCCCTTTGTATCTTCGTTCACCCCGTGAAAACTGGTCGTAAGACCTGATAATTTAACAGGAGAAAAATAGAACATGTCACGTATTGGTAATAAAGTGATTACATTGCCTGCAGGCGTTGAGCTTTCTCAAGCCGATGGCGTAGTTACTGTAAAAGGTCCAAAAGGAGAGTTGTCACGTGCACTCTCTACAGATATTGAAATCCGTGTTGACGGTACTGAAGTAACCCTTCACCGTCCAAACGATTCAAAAGAAATGAAAACAATCCACGGGACAACCCGCGCCCTCCTCAACAACATGGTTGTTGGCGTTTCAGAAGGCTACAAAAAAGAGCTTGAAATGAAGGGTGTCGGTTACCGTGCTCAATTGGCTGGCAACAAGTTGACACTTGCTGTTGGTAAATCTCACCCAGATGAAGTAGAAGCACCAGAAGGTATTACCTTTGAACTGCCAAACCCAACAACTATCCACGTGAGTGGTATCAACAAAGAGCTTGTTGGTCAAACTGCTGCTTACATCCGTAGCTTGCGCGCTCCAGAACCTTACAAAGGGAAAGGGATCCGCTACGTTGGTGAATATGTTCGTCTTAAAGAAGGTAAAACTGGTAAGTAATCTTAGGAATCGGCTGATTAATTTTCGATTGGCTGCCTAAAGACTTCCAGCTTCGATAGACAAAGACTATTAAGAGGAGAAATAAAGTGATTTCAAAACCAGATAAAAATAAAATCCGCCAAAGACGCCACAAACGCGTTCGCGGTAAAATCTCTGGAACAGCTGAACGCCCACGTTTGAACATTTTCCGTTCTAATACAGGCATCTACGCTCAAGTGATTGATGACGTAGCGGGTGTTACACTCGCTCACGCTTCAACTCTTGATAAAGCCGTTTCAAAAGGAACTAAAACAGAACAAGCCGTTGCTGTTGGTAAGCTCGTTGCAGAACGTGCAGTTGCTAAAGGTATTACTGAAGTTGTCTTTGACCGCGGTGGATATCTCTATCATGGACGTGTAAAAGCTTTGGCTGATGCAGCCCGTGAAAACGGATTGAAATTCTAATAGGGAGGACACTAAAAAATGGCATTTAAAGACAACAATGCAGTTGAACTTGAGGAACGCTTGGTTGGGATCAACCGTGTTACAAAAGTTGTTAAAGGTGGACGTCGTCTGCGTTTTGCAGCCCTTGTCGTTGTGGGTGACCGCAATGGTCGTGTAGGTTTTGGTACTGGTAAAGCACAAGAGGTTCCAGAAGCTATTCGTAAGGCTGTTGAAGCTGCTAAGAAAAACCTTATTGAAGTTCCAATGGTTGGTACAACAATCCCTCACGAAGTTTACTCTGAATTCGGAGGCGCTCGTGTCTTGTTGAAACCTGCTGCGGAAGGTTCAGGGGTTGCCGCTGGTGGCGCAGTTCGTGCCGTTGTTGAATTAGCAGGTGTTGCAGATATCACCTCTAAGTCACTTGGTTCAAACACACCAATCAACATCGTTCGTGCAACTGTTGAAGGTTTGAAACAATTGAAACGTGCAGAAGAAGTAGCTGCTCTTCGTGGCATTTCAGTTTCTGATTTAGCATAAGAAAGGAGATTCAAATGGCTCAAATTAAAATTACTTTGACTAAGTCTCCAATCGGACGCAAACCTAACCAACGTAAAACAGTTGTTGCGCTTGGACTTGGCAAATTGAACTCATCTGTTATCAAAGAAGACAACCCAGCTATCTTGGGGATGGTTAACACCATCTCTCACTTGGTAACGGTTGAAGAAGTTAAATAAAACACAGCTTGTCTTGTATGAGATGAGTGGAACCTAAAGGGTTATTTGAAATCCTAGATTGGTTCTTGCAGAAAACAATTATCACTTAAGTCGCTTGGTTAGCCATGCGACTTAAGTACCATTAACGTATAGGCGAGTTTCTAGTCTGCGTGTCCTGCACAGATTAGAGGCGCTAGCAGTTTACAAAAAAGGAGAAAATTATAATGAAATTGCATGAATTGAAACCTGCAGAAGGTTCTCGTAAAGTTCGTAACCGTGTGGGTCGTGGTACGTCATCTGGTAACGGTAAGACTTCAGGTCGCGGTCAAAAGGGTCAAAAGGCTCGTAGTGGCGGTGGCGTTCGTCTCGGTTTTGAAGGTGGACAAACTCCCCTCTTCCGTCGTTTGCCAAAACGTGGTTTCACCAATATCAATGCTAAAGAATACGCTATTGTTAACTTGGATGCTTTGAACGCTTTTGAAGATGGTTCAGAAGTAACACCAGTTACGCTTATCGAAGCTGGTATCGTTAAGGCTGAAAAATCAGGTGTTAAAATCCTTGGTAACGGCGAATTGACTAAGAAATTGACTGTTAAAGCAGCTAAATTCTCAAAATCAGCTGAAGAAGCAATCACAGCTAAGGGTGGCTCAATCGAGATCATCTAACGAGGTGGCTCTATATGTTTTTTAAACTTCTTATAGAAGCGTTGAAGGTAAAGCAGGTTCGTTCTAAAATCCTCTTTACCCTCTTCATCATACTAGTCTTTAGAGCAGGTACGCATATTACAGTGCCTGGGATAAATGCCAAAGCCTTGGATGAATTGAGCAATCTGTCCTTCTTGAACATGCTTAGTCTGGTTTCAGGGAATGCTATGAAGAACTTTTCGGTCTTTGCTCTTGGGGTCAGTCCCTATATCACAGCATCGATTGTTGTTCAGCTCTTGCAGATGGACATCTATCCTAAGTTTGTTGAATGGGGCAAGCAAGGGGAAGTTGGCCGACGTAAGCTGAATCAAGCAACACGCTGGATTTCCCTTTTCCTAGCTTTTGTGCAGTCAATTGTTATCACAGGAGGATTTGAAGCATTAGCGAGTGCTAACCTGGTTCCAAATCCGACATGGCAGACCTACCTAGTTATTGGTATGATTATGACAGCAGGTAGCATGATCGTAGTGTGGTTGGGAGAGCAAATTTCGGATAAGGGGTATGGGAATGGTGTTTCCATGATTATCTTCTCGGGGATTGTCTCATCTATACCAGATATGCTTTATTCTTTATACGAAGACAAATTTGTCAATGTTTCGAGCGATCGTTTGACATCTTCCTATATCTTTGTAGGCGTTATGATAATTGCTGTCCTCGCTATTATTATGTTTACGACCTTTGTCCAACAGGCAGAATATAAGATTCCGATTCAGTACACCAAGCTTGCACAGGGTGCGCCGTCGACGTCCTATCTGCCTCTAAAAGTCAATCCAGCAGGGGTTATCCCAGTTATCTTTGCCAGCTCTATCACTGCTGTTCCAAGTGCTTTGATTCAATTCTTTAGTGCGCGGAATCAGAACTTAAGTTGGTTAAGCAAGTTGAATGACTTTTTCGTGACAACCACTCCAAGTGGAATGTTGGTTTACTTAGGTTTGATTATCCTTTTCACTTTCTTCTATACCTTTGTCCAGGTTAATCCAGAGAAAACAGCTGAAAATCTCCAAAAGAGTGCAGCCTATATCCATGGGGTGCGTCCAGGTCGGGAAACAGAGAAATATTTGACCAACTTGTTGCGTCATCTGTCACTAGTCGGTGCTCTTTTCCTCGGTTTTGTAGCAATCCTCCCAATCCTAGCTCAGAATGCCTTTGGTCTTTCCAATGCTGTTGCGCTAGGGGGAACCAGTCTCTTGATCTTGATTTCAACCGCGATTGAAGGGATTAAGCAGTTAGAAGGTTACTTACTTAAACGTAAATACACAGGCTTTATGATTAGTTCAAAATAGAATATGGTGTGGAATGAAAAATCTGCCTATCGGTTGGATACTCATTCCACCCTCTCTATTTTGTTTTTTAATAAGTTTGTCAGTCTTATGGCAGATGGATTAAAAAATAAAATAAGGAGTTCTTATGAATCTTTTAATTATGGGTTTGCCGGGTGCTGGAAAAGGAACCCAGGCAGCTAAAATTGTTGAACAGTTCAATGTTGCGCATATTTCAACAGGAGACATGTTCCGCGCTGCGATTGCTAATCAAACAGAGTTAGGACTCTTGGCTAAGTCCTACATGGATGGTGGTAATCTTGTTCCAGATGAAGTGACCAATGGTATTGTTAAAGAGCGTTTGGGCCAAGATGATATCAAGGAAAAAGGTTTTTTGCTGGATGGCTATCCTCGGACCCTTGATCAGGCTCATGCCCTGGATCAAAACTTAGCTGATTTGGGCATAGCGCTTGATGGTGTGATCAATATTGAGATTGATCCAGCCAAACTTCAAGAGCGTTTGAGTGGCCGTATTATCCATAAAGAAACTGGCGAAACTTTCCATAAAGTGTTCAACCCACCTGCAGGCGACTATAACGAAGACGATTACTATCAGCGTGAAGATGATAAGCCAGAGTCAGTTGCTCGCCGCTTGGAGGTCAATATTGCCCAAGGTCAGCCGATTATTGACCATTATCGTGCTAAGGGATTGGTTCATGATATCGATGGCGATCAAGACATCGAATTGGTGTTTGCAACTATCGAAAAAGTCTTGAATAATTTGAAATAAAGTGTTCGCTTGACTTGCTTTTTTGCTGTAAAAATGGTATGATAAGCTAGTCTGACTTATAATTGTTACCCCTGTTTACAGGGGACATCAAATCGAAATTTAAAGGGGGTCTTTTGCGTGGCAAAAGAAGATGTGATTGAAATTGAAGGTAAGGTAGTTGATACCATGCCCAATGCAATGTTTACTGTCGAACTTGAAAATGGTCATCAAATTTTGGCAACAGTTTCTGGTAAGATTCGTAAGAATTATATCCGTATCTTGGTCGGAGACCGTGTTACTGTTGAATTGAGTCCTTATGATTTGACACGCGGACGCATCACATACCGCTTTAAATAGTCGAAAAAATTGGAGGGATAGAATGAAAGTAAGACCATCGGTTAAACCGATTTGCGAATACTGCAAAGTAATTCGTCGTAATGGTCGTGTTATGGTAATTTGCCCAGCAAATCCAAAACACAAGCAACGTCAAGGCTAAACATAGAAAGGAGAAAAAATGGCTCGTATTGCTGGAGTTGATATTCCAAATGACAAACGTGTAGTAATTTCATTGACTTACGTTTATGGTATTGGTCTTCCAACATCTAAGAAGATCCTTGCTGCTGCAGGTATTTCTGAAGATATCCGTGTGAAAGATTTGACACCTGAACAAGAAGACGCAATCCGTCGTGAAGTTGATGCGATTAAAGTTGAAGGTGACCTTCGTCGTGAAGTAAACTTGAACATCAAGCGTTTGATGGAAATTGGTTCATACCGTGGTATCCGTCACCGTCGTGGCTTACCAGTTCGTGGACAAAACACAAAGAACAACGCCCGTACTCGTAAAGGTAAAGCTGTTGCGATTGCAGGTAAGAAAAAATAAAATAGGAGGTAAAAAAATTGGCTAAACCAACACGTAAACGTCGTGTGAAAAAGAATATTGAGTCAGGTATTGCTCATATCCATGCGACATTTAACAACACAATTGTCATGATCACTGATGTGCATGGTAATGCGATTGCTTGGTCATCAGCTGGTGCACTTGGATTTAAAGGTTCTCGTAAGTCAACACCATTCGCTGCTCAAATGGCTTCAGAAGCTGCTGCTAAATCAGCACAAGAACACGGTTTGAAAACAGTTGAAGTTACAGTTAAAGGTCCTGGTTCAGGTCGTGAATCTGCGATTCGTGCCCTTGCTGCCGCTGGTCTTGAAGTAACCGCAATTCGTGATGTGACTCCTGTGCCACACAATGGTGCTCGTCCTCCGAAACGTCGCCGTGTATAATTGATCATACAACTGACACAACGGACGTTGAAGAGGGAGTACAGTAAATGATTGAGTTTGAAAAACCAACAATAACAAAAATTGATGAAAATAAAGATTACGGCAGATTTGTAGTCGAACCGCTTGAACGTGGTTACGGGACAACTCTTGGAAATTCTCTTCGTAGAGTCTTGTTGGCCTCACTCCCTGGTGCGGCGATTACCTCTATCAAGATTGAAGGAGTTCTTCATGAATTCGACACTGTTCCAGGTGTTCGTGAAGATGTGATGCAAATCATCCTTAACATTAAAGGGATTGCTGTAAAATCATATGTAACTGACGAGAAGACAATCGAACTTGATGTAACTGGGCCAGCTGTTGTGACTGCTGGAGATATCCTGTCTGATAGCGATATCGAAATCGTCAACCCTGATCATTATCTCTTCACCATCAGTGAAGGAAAAACCTTCAAGGCTGTATTGACAGTGAATACTGGACGTGGCTATGTTCCAGCTGAAGGCAATAAAAAAGATAATGCCCCAGTAGGTACCTTGGCAGTAGATGCAATCTATACGCCGGTAACCAAAGTCAATTACCAAGTTGAACCTGCTCGTGTAGGTAGCAATGATGGTTTTGACAAACTGACACTTGAAATCATGACAAATGGTACCATTATTCCTGAAGATGCTCTTGGTCTTTCAGCGCGTATCTTGACAGAGCACTTGGCTCTCTTCACTGACTTGACAGAAGTTGCAAAATCAACGGATGTGATGAAAGAAGTGGAAACAAGTTCTGAAGATAAGATGCTTGACCGGACAATTGAGGAACTTGACCTATCTGTTCGCTCTTATAACTGTTTGAAACGTGCAGGAATTAATACTGTATTTGATTTGACAGAAAAATCAGAGCCTGAAATGATGAAAGTGAGAAACCTTGGCCGTAAGAGTCTTGAAGAAGTTAAGTTTAAACTAGCTGACTTAGGTCTTGGTTTGCGAAACGATAAATAATAGAGGAGGAAAACATGGCATACCGTAAACTTGGACGCACTAGCTCACAGCGTAAAGCAATGCTCCGCGATTTGACGACTGACCTTTTGATTAACGAATCAATCGTGACAACTGAAGCTCGTGCTAAAGAAATCCGTAAAACTGTTGAAAAAATGATTACGCTTGGTAAGCGTGGTGATTTGCATGCTCGTCGTCAAGCTGCTGCTTTTGTTCGTAACGAGATCGCTTCAGAAAACTATGACGAAGCTACTGATAAGTACACTGCTACTACAGCACTTCAAAAATTGTTCTCTGAGATTGCACCTCGCTATGCAGACCGTAACGGTGGTTACACGCGTATCTTGAAGACTGAACCACGTCGTGGTGATGCAGCGCCGATGGCAATCATCGAATTAGTATAAAATCATCAATTTTGTTGAGTGTTATGATGATGGTTACCTACACCAGGTAACTTAGTCTAGCTCTGGTCTACCGTCAGGCTTGTCCTGACGGTAACACTCATCATCATTGGGGTTATAAAACGTAACGCTTGTTTACGAAATAGCTAGAAAATTCTAGTTATTCCGTAAGCAGGCGTTTTATCATTGGTTTGGCTATCCTATCTTATGTTGTGCTGTGTACCTATCCAATATAGATATTCCACTTTAAAAATCACTTTTTGTAGTTTAATATTGAATTAAAATCAAAATTAGATGATTTAAGCTGATACCTGGCTTTGGTCGAAATAAATATGCAAAGACTGTCTTTTCACCTGTCCTAGTGAGCTGAAAACGTACTGCTGATACACAAGTCAAGTAACGGTCACACCTAGCTATTACTCATTCAATCTAATTTTGATTTTGAAAGAATATAAGAAAATAATTCTCTATTTCTACTCCTTTTCGGAGCCTTCTTATTTTTAGGCTCAGAGCTTAAACAATTTTGGAAAGCAAGTAGCCTCCCTTTGCTAAATTTTAAGCCCTCCTCGCTTTGCTATTTCTAGGCTTGAAGCGTCTACAGCCCACTGGACAGTTGAACTGCTACAGCGTCAGTAGCTATTTTAGCTTGCTATCGCTCGCATTGTACATTTTTTACGTGGAAACACTATAACAAAATATCTTGATAGAGGTTCCAGAGTTACTCCTTAAGAGCGCAATAAAAGCCTTGTCCTTCAGATGAAGCTAGACAAGGCTTTTGCTTATATCTAGTTGATAAGGGTTATGCTGAAAAAATCAGGGTTTGGCTTTTAGTTTTCTGGGAAAAAGGCTTCATAAAGAGCATGGATCGCTGCGTTTTTCTGAGCCGTCTTAATGACAAAGAGGATGGAGACTTCACTGGAACCTTGCGAGATCATCTCGATGTTGATTCCTTTGTCAGATAAGGCTTTAGCTGCTGTTGCGGTGACACCGATGTGGCTCTTCATGTTTTCGCCAACGACCATCAAGATAGAGAAGTCTCGTTCAATCTCAGCGTGATCCACTTCGAGCTTATGGGTTAACTGCCGTAAAATTTCTTCTTCCTTGATTGGGGTCAATTGACGCTCACGAATAATAACAGACATGTCATCAATCCCTGTTGGGATATGTTCAAAGCCGATATTTAAATCTTCAAGGATTTGGAGAACCTTCCGGCCAAATCCGACTTCGCGGTTCATCAAGTATTTTGAGATATTAACGCTGATAAAGCCGTCATCTGCTGAGATTCCAACAACAGGTTGCTGGCTCCGCGAATGCTTGAGGACGATTTTCGTGCCAGGGTGGCTAGGATTATTGGTGTTTTTGATGACTAGTGGAATACGGCCACGGTAGGCGGGGATTAACGCTTCGTCATGCAAAACTGTAAATCCAGCGTAGGCCAGTTCTCGCATTTCCCGATAAGTCAGCTCAGTGATGGACTGAGGATTTTTGATAATACCTGGATGAGCAGAAAAAATGCCATCCACATCAGTAAAGTTTTCATAGAGATCTGCCTTGACACCAGCGGCGACAATAGAGCCAGTAATATCAGAACCACCACGGGAGAAGGTGCAGATATCGCCTTCTGCAGTAACACCAAAAAAGCCTGGGATAACCACCACTTCGTCATAATCTCTTAGTTTTTCGATCCGGTCATAGCTGGCTGGAATGATCTGAGCATTTCCTGGCTCCGGGGTAACCGTAATACCAGCATCTTTAGGGTGGACATAGACAGCAGGTAGCCCATTTTGGTTAAAATAGGCAGCGATTAACTTGGCATTGTTATCTTCGCCAGCGGCCAAGAAACTATCGTATAAGAATGGGTTGTTCTGAATGGGTAATTTAGCAAGATCCTTGATGGATTGTGCAATCTTTGTCATCACTTTAGGCTTCAATCCCAATTCATCAGACATGGCTTGGTAGCGTTCGATAATCCATTCTTGATCGGCTGTGACATCTTTTTCAGCTACATAGTGCTTATAGTACTGAATGAGGGCGTCTGTGACCTTGGTATCTTGGCTATCTCGCTTACCAGGGGCTGATACGACGACGAATTTGCGTTCAGGATCTGAGTTTACGATTCCTAATACTTTTTCTAACTGTTGGGCAGAGGCTAACGAACTGCCACCAAATTTCACAACTTTCATAATATTTCCTTTATAAAAAATTTAAGCCTATTATAGCAAAAAAAGAGGAACTTGTCAGTAAGTCATATTGGTTATTTTCAGGAAAAAGGGTCTTTTTCGGGATTATTTAGCCGACAAATGACTGGGGTGTGACAAATCGGCTATGATTGTTAATTGAAAATGGGGATAGTTTAGGATAGAATAAGAACAACTAATTCAAATGAGGAGGCTCTCATGATATTTAATGGAATTTTATATCAGGTGGAAGCTGGTGTTGCCCACCTTACCTTGAATCAGCCTGAGATTGCCAACGGTTTTAATGTGCCAGTCTGTGATGAAATCTTAGAAGCTATTGCGAGGGCCGAGGAGGATACTAGTGTTCGCTTGCTGCTCATCAAGGCGACGGGGAAAATTTTCTCTGTGGGTGGTGATTTGGCTGAGATGCAGCGGGCGGTGGATGAGGATGACATTGCCTCTCTAGGTCGAATTGCAGAGCAGGTTAATGAGATTGCCTATGCTTTGAAACGTTTACCAAAGCCAGTGGTCATGAGCGTTGACGGTGCCGTAGCAGGTGCTGCTTTCAACCTTGTTCTAGCGGCTGATTTCTGTGTTGCCTCAGACAAGGCAAAATTCGTCCAAGCCTTTGTAGGGGTTGGTTTAGCACCAGATGCGGGAGGGATCTACCTTCTGACGAGATCTATCGGGATTAACCGCGCCACGCAGTTGACCATGACAGGAGAGCCGGTCAGTGCTGAAAAAGCCTTAGAGTATGGCTTTGTTTACAAGGTTTGTGACTCTGAAAAGTTGGAAAAGACAACCGAGCGGTTGATTACAAAATTACTCCGAAATTCTGATAACTCTTACAAGGCGATTAAAGAAATGATCTGGAAGAGTGAGTTTGCTGGTTGGCAGGACTATGCTAAACTAGAGATTGATTTACAGAAATCCTTGGCCTTTACGGAAGATTTTAAAGAGGGGGTTAGGGCTTATACTGAGAAGCGTAGACCTCAATTCAGGAATCGGTAGAAAGATTTCTTTGATAAAATAGTTTTATAATCATACTAAATGCTTGTCAAATAATTTCTGATCTGATATACTTTGGTTGTCAAATAGTTTTGTTTTTTGAGGAGAAGCTTATGTCTGAAGAATTGATTAACGAGTACATTGTGTCTATTTTTAATAATGTGCTTGTTATTGAGGAAAATAGTCTGAAATCTAGTCAATTCAATGATCTCTCGCTCAAGGAAATGCACACGATTGATGCGATTGGGAGTATCAAAGATTGCCAACCGACTCATGTAGCTCAAACCTTGATGGTGACCTTGGGAACGGTGACGGCTAGTTTAAATCGTCTTGAAGAGAAGGGCTATATTGAACGCAAACGCTCCATGAGGGATCGTCGTGTGGTGAACTTGTATTTGACCAAAAAAGGACGTCTGATTTACCGCCTACACCGTAAATTTCATCGTCGGATGATTGCTGAAATTGCGGACGGCTTCACACCGGAAGAGTTTGAAGTCATGAAAAAGGGACTCTTTAAGCTTCACGCATTCTTGGAGGGCTTGAAATGACTTATCATGCTAAGATAAGCCAGGTAGCCCATTATCTTCCCGATCAAGTGGTGACCAATGAGGACTTGTCACAGATTATGGAGACGAGCGATGAGTGGATTGCTTCGCGGACAGGGATTCGAGAACGGCGCATTACTAAGCATGAGCAGACGAGTGACTTGGCGACAGTAGTTGCTGAAAAATTGTTGGCGCAGTCAGGATTATCTGCTCTCGATATAGACTTTATCATCCTTGCGACGATCACACCGGATTCGATGATGCCGTCTACGGCGGCTAGAGTTCAGGCCAATATTGGAGCTAGTAAAGCGTTTGCGTTTGATATTACCGCGGCTTGCTCTGGGTTTGTCTTTGCTTTAGCGACAGCGGAAAAGTTGCTGGCTTCAGGTGTTTATCAAAAAGGCTTGGTGATCGGGGCCGAGGTCTTGTCCAAGACCCTAGACTGGCAGGACCGTAGTACGGCTGTTCTCTTTGGAGATGGAGCTGGAGGTGTCTTGCTTGAGCTGGATGAAAAGAAGCATTTTCTGAGAGAATCTCTGCATACAGACGGTACTAGAGGGCAGGCGCTTGAATCAGGCTATCAGGGGTTGCATTCTCCCTACTCAGATTTCCAAAGTTCGCATTTGGCTTTGAGAATGGATGGGCGAGCTGTCTTTGACTTTGCGATGAGAGATGTGGTGGCTAGTATAAAAGATCTCTTGTCTGAGGCTAAGCTGATGCCAGAAGCGATTGACTACTTTGTCCTGCACCAAGCCAATAATCGGATGCTTGATAAGATGGCGCGAAAACTTGGTGTTGTTCGGGAAAAATTACCGGCCAACATGATGGCTTATGGCAATACCAGTGCAGCCAGTGTCCCAATCCTTTTGTCCGAGTGTGTTGAGAAGGGGATGATCGAATTAGGGAGTGGTCAAAAGCTGATTCTCTCTGGTTTCGGCGGAGGCTTGACCTGGGGCGTTTTGCTTATATCTATTTAGTTAATAAATGGGTGCTCAGCACCATTTATAAAAAAATTTTTTATACAATAAGGAGTTACACTTATGGCAGTATTTGAAAAAATACAAGAAATCATCGTTGAAGAATTGGGCAAAGAAGCTGAAGAAGTAAAATTGGAAACTTCTTTTGAAGATCTTGACGCAGATTCATTGGATATCTTCCAAGTGATTTCTGAAATTGAAGATGAATTTGACATCACTATTGAAGCAGAAGATAGCCTAAAGACTGTAGGGGACTTGGTTGCTTACGTAGAAGCACAAACAAAGTAAGAATAAGGGGAATGAGAATATCAACCAGTTGGTATTCTCCCTTGTTTCACAAATTGTTTGATATTCAAATGATTTGTGAAGCAAATAATGATAGAAAAGAGATTTATGAAAACACGTATCACAGAACTGTTAAATATTAAATACCCTATTTTTCAAGGGGGAATGGCCTGGGTGGCTGATGGCGATTTGGCTGGTGCCGTATCCAATGCTGGTGGCCTTGGGATTATCGGCGGAGGGAATGCTCCTAAGGAAGTCGTGAAGGCTAATATTGACCGTGTCAAGCAGATTACGGATAAGCCCTTTGGTGTCAATATCATGCTCTTATCGCCTTTTGCGGATGACATTGTTGATTTGGTCATCGAAGAAGGCGTTAAAGTTGTTACAACAGGTGCTGGAAACCCTGGGAAATATATGGAGCGTTTCCATGCGGCTGGTATGGTGGTGATTCCAGTTGTTCCGAGTGTAGCTCTAGCTAAGCGGATGGAAAAAATCGGTGCAGATGCTGTTGTTGCGGAAGGAATGGAAGCTGGCGGTCATATCGGTAAATTGACAACCATGACCCTGGTGCGTCAGGTGGTCGAAGCCGTTGATATTCCTGTCATTGCAGCAGGCGGTATCGCAGACGGACACGGTGCAGCGGCAGGGTTCATGTTGGGAGCTGAGGCAGTACAGGTTGGGACACGTTTCCTTGTCGCTAAGGAATCCAATGCCCATCAAAATTACAAGGATAAGATCTTGAAGGCTAAAGATATTGATACGGTAGTTACAGCGGCTCATTTTGGCCATGCGGTGAGGGCTATTAAAAACAAGTTGACCAAGGATTTTGACCTGGCTGAGCGGGAAGCCTTTAAGCAGGACGAACCAGATTTAACCGTTTTTGAAAATCTTGGAGCAGGAGCTCTGCGGCGTTCAGTTGTCGACGGTGATGTTGAGACAGGATCCGTTATGGCTGGTCAGATTGCAGGCTTGGTTTCTAAGGAAGAAACTTGCGAAGAGATTTTGAAGGACATCTATTATGGTGCGGCCAAGGTTATCCAAGAAGAAGCTAGCCGCTGGGCTGGTATCAAGCCGTAAGCCTAGCCAAAAAGAAAGTGTGACGAAATGACAAAAACAGCCTTTTTATTTGCAGGACAAGGAGCCCAAAGTTTAGGTATGGCAAGGGATTTGTACGATGCCTATCCAATTGTCAAGAAAACCTTTGATGAGGCTAGCCAGATTTTGGGCTATGATGTGCGGGATTTGATTGATAACGATGAAGAAAAACTCAATCAGACTCGCTACACCCAACCGGCTATTTTGACAACCTCTGTAGCGATTTACCGTCTCTTGCTGGAAGCGGGCTACCAACCAGATATGGTGGCGGGTTTGTCTTTAGGGGAATATTCAGCCTTGGTGGCTGCGGGAGCTCTTTCTTTTGAAGATGCAGTCGCTCTGATTGCCAAACGTGGGGAATTGATGGAGACAGCTGCTCCTGCTGGTAGCGGTAAGATGGTGGCTGTCATGAACACTGAAGTTTCTCTCATCGAAGAAGCCTGTCAAAAGGCCTTGGATAAGGGCTATGTTGGTCCAGCTAACTATAACACGCCCGGTCAGATTGTCATTGGCGGTGCTGTAGAGGCAGTGGATCAGGCGGTCGCCTATCTCAAAGAAGCAGGAGTCAAGCGGATGATCCCACTGAATGTTTCTGGTCCCTTCCATACGGCTCTTTTGGAGCCTGCTAGTCAAGGGCTAGCCAAAGAACTCGCCAAGGTCACCTTTACGGAACCAGAGGTTCCAGTAGTTGGCAACACAGAGGCCGCTGTCATGGCAAAAGAGGCGATTCCTAACTTACTCGCTCGTCAGATCATGGAACCAGTGCGGTTTTATGAGTCCATCGAAACCCTGAAGGAGTTAGGCATGACCAAGGTCATTGAAATTGGTCCAGGTAAGGTCTTGAGTGGTTTTATGAAAAAAATTGACAAGACCATTCCCACTGTCACTATAGAGGATTGTCCAACATTTGAAGCCCTAAAAGGATAGGAGAAGTCATGGAAGTAAAAGGAAAAAATGTGTTTGTCACGGGATCGACTCGGGGGATTGGGCTAGCGATTGCCCGCCAGTTTGCAGGTCTAGGAGCTAATGTGGTGCTCAACGGCCGCTCTGCCATTTCAGAAGAGTTACTGGATGCCTTTAAGGACTACGGCGTTCAGGTTATCGGTATTTCAGGAGATGTTTCTTCCAATCAGGATGCCAAGCGGATGGTGGATGAGGCCATCGCAGCTCTTGGAAGTGTGGATATCTTGATTAACAATGCTGGTATTACTAAAGATGGTATGGCCTTGCGGATGACGGAAGACGACTTTAATAGTGTTCTCCAGATTAATCTGACAGGGACTTTCAATATGACCCAGGCGGTCCTTAAGCCCATGACTAAGGCCAGGGAAGGTGCCATTATCAATGTATCCAGTGTGGTGGGGTTGATGGGAAATGCTGGCCAGGCCAACTATGCAGCCTCTAAAGCAGGGGTTATTGGCTTTACCAAGTCCATTGCTCGTGAGGTGGCGGCGCGCAATGTACGTGTTAACGTGATCGCACCAGGCTTTATCGAATCAGACATGACAGCTGGCCTGTCTGATAAGATTAAGGATGCCATGATGGGACAAATCCCGATGAAACGCTTTGGTCAGGCAGAAGAAGTGGCCAAGGTTGCAGTCTTCTTGGCGAGTCAAGAGTACCTGACAGGTCAAGTCATTGCCATTGATGGTGGTTTGACCATGCAGTAACAAGGGTAGCTATACCCAGCGAGTGTGACACAAGACTGACGCTGTGGCGAAAGATTGCGTCCGTGACATCCATCAGAAAGAAATAATTAATTTCTTTCCGATGGACTAGTGCAGACTGTAGCCAAGTCTCCATAGGGGTTGGCGTTGAAGGTTTGTGCTCTCACTACTAAGGAAAGCAAAGAAAAAAATAATCAGGAGAACCTCATGAATAGAGTCGTCGTAACAGGTTACGGTGTAACCTCCCCAATCGGAAACACACCAGAAGAATTTTGGAATAGTTTGAAGACAGGCCAAATTGGCATCGGCAAAATCACTAAGTTCGATACAGAGGACTATGTAGTTAAAAACGCTGCGGAAATCAAGGATTTTCCTTTTGATAAGTACTTTGTCAAGAAAGATACCAATCGCTTTGATCCTTACTCCTTGTATGCTATTTATGCGGCCAAGGAAGCTTTGGCTAATGCTAATCTGGATACAGAGCAGATTGATCGCGATCGCTTCGGGGTGATTCTATCCACCGGGATTGGGGGCATCAAGGAGATCGAAGAACAGGTCAACCGCTTGACGGAGAAAGGGCCAAAGCGTGTCCGTCCAATGACTTTGCCGAAGGCTCTTCCAAATATGGCGGCTGGTAATATTGCCATGGAAGTAGGGGCCAACGGCGTATGTAAATGTGTTATCACGGCCTGTGCTTCTTCTAACGATGCTTTGGGGGAAGCCTTCCGTGAAATCAAGTTTGGTTTTCAAGATGTCATGCTGGCTGGTGGTTCAGAGGCTTCAATTACGCCTTTTGCGATTTCAGGTTTCCAAGCTCTGACAGCCATGTCTACAACAGAAGATCCGACTCGTGCTTCTATCCCATTTGATAAGGATCGCAATGGCTTTGTCATGGGGGAAGGAGCAGGCGTTCTGGTACTTGAAAGCTTGGAACACGCTCAAAAACGGGGGGCAACTATCTTGGCTGAAATTGTAGGATATGGAAATACTTGTGATGCCCACCATATGACATCGCCACATCCAGAAGGCTTGGGAGCCATTAAGGCCATGAAATTGGCTATGTCAGAAGCAGGTATCCAGCCAGCAGATATTGATTACATCAATGCTCATGGAACCTCAACGCCTGCCAATGAAAAGGGCGAGAGCCAGGCTATTGTAGAAGTGTTTGGCAAAGAAACGCCTGTATCTTCTACCAAGTCCTTCACAGGTCACTTGCTTGGTGCAGCTGGAGCTGTTGAAGCCATTGCTGTTATTGAAGCCATGCGTAACTCCTTTGCACCGATGACCGCAGGGACAAAAGAATTATCAGACTATATTGAAGCAGATGTCATCTATGGCCAAGGGCGTGAGATGGACATTCATTATGCCATTTCTAATACCTTTGGTTTTGGTGGACACAATGCCGTTTTGGCCTTCAAACGTTGGGAGAACTAAATGAATATTTCAGATATTAAGGACTTGCTGGCCCAATTTGACGGCTCAAGTCTGAGAGAATTTTCGTATAAGACTGGCAGCGAGGAGTTGGTTTTCTCGAAAAATGAGGCTAAATTCCAAGGACTTGCGCCAGTGGTGGCTCCTGTGGCAGGACCAGCTCCAGCAGAGGTTAGTCCAGCATCCTCTGTTTCAGAACCTGCTGGAGGAGCTAATCCTGAAACTAGCTCTGCTATTGCTCCAACATCAGGCGCTGAAGGTGATGTTGTAGAGAGTCCTTTAGTTGGCGTGGCCTATCTGTCGCCAGCGCCAGACAAGCCAGCTTTTGTGCAGATCGGCGATCGTGTTAAGAAGGGCCAGACTCTCTTGATCATTGAGGCCATGAAGGTCATGAATGAAATTCCGGCTCCAAAAGATGGTGTGGTCACTGACATTTTAGTCGCCAATGAAGATGTAGTAGAATTTGGACAAGGATTGGTAAGGATCAAATGATGGATATAAACCAGATTAAAGAAGCGCTGCCTCACCGCTACCCGATGCTCTTGGTGGATCGGGTTCTTGAGATGAGCGGAGATACCATTGTCGCTATCAAAAATGTCACCATCAATGAACCCTTTTTCAATGGGCATTTTCCTGAATACCCAGTCATGCCAGGGGTCCTGATTATGGAAGCACTGGCCCAGACGGCAGGTGTTCTTGAATTATCAAAACCTGAAAACAAGGGCAAGTTGGTCTTTTACGCCGGTATGGACAAGGTCAAGTTCAAAAAGCAAGTCGTCCCTGGAGATCAGCTCGTCATGACGGCGACCTTTGTCAAACGCCGTGGCACGATTGCAGTCGTTGAAGCCAAAGCCGAAGTTGATGGCAAGCTGGCAGCGAGCGGGACGTTGACCTTTGCTATCGGAAATTAGGATAACTTGATACCAAATGGCAGGGTGGCTTAGGATGAGCAACCACTTCATCCGGTATGACGAAATAAGAAATGTAGTAGTATGTTTAATAAGATTTTGATTGCCAATCGTGGCGAAATTGCGGTGCGGATTATCCGTGCGGCCAGAGAATTGGGCATTGCGACGGTCGCAGTATACTCAGAAGCTGATAAGGAAGCCCTTCATACCATCTTGGCAGATGAGGCGATCTGTATCGGTCCTGCTCGCTCTACTGAATCCTATCTCAATATGAACAATATCATCTCAGCAGCCATCTTAACGGGGGCTCAGGCCATTCATCCAGGCTTTGGATTTTTGAGTGAGAATTCAAAGTTTGTGACCCTTTGTGAGGAAGTGGGCATTAAATTCATTGGCCCTTCAGCCAAAGTCATGGATGTAATGGGAGACAAGATCAATGCCCGTGCACAGATGATTGAGGCCAAGGTTCCGGTGATTCCAGGATCAGATGGTGAGGTCTATACGGCTGAAGAAGCGCTAGCAGTTGCGGATCAGATTGGTTACCCTGTTATGCTAAAGGCCTCTGCTGGTGGTGGTGGAAAAGGGATTCGTAAGGTTGAACGTCCAGAAGACTTAGTTACAGCCTTTGAGAATGCCTCTGCTGAAGCCAAGGCAGCCTTTGGCAACGGTGCCATGTACTTGGAGCGGGTCATTTATCCGGCCCGTCATATTGAGGTTCAGATTTTGGCGGACCAACATGGACATGTCATTCATCTAGGTGAACGGGATTGTTCTCTTCAGCGGAATAACCAGAAGGTTTTAGAAGAAGCGCCTTCGATCGCGATTGGCCAAACCCTGCGTCAAAAAATTGGCCAGGCTGCTGTTCGAGCGGCTGAATCCGTTGGTTACGAAAATGCGGGAACGATTGAGTTTCTTCTGGATGAAGAAAAGGGCGAATTCTATTTTATGGAGATGAATACCCGTGTCCAAGTAGAGCATCCTGTCACAGAGTTTGTGACAGGCGTGGACATTGTCAAGGAGCAGATCCGCATTGCAGCAGGTGAAGTTCTTGAAAAGACACAAGAAGAGGTAGTCATTTCAGGACATGCGATTGAATGCCGCATCAATGCGGAAAATCCTGCCTTTAACTTTGCCCCAAGTCCAGGGAAAATCGATAGCCTCTACCTTCCAAGCGGTGGGGTTGGCATCCGTGTGGATTCAGCGGTTTACCCTGGCTACACCATTCCACCTTACTATGATTCCATGATTGCCAAGGTCATTGTGCATGGGGAAAACCGTTTTGAAGCTCTGATGAAAATGCAACGTGCTCTCTATGAATTGGAGATTGAAGGGGTTAAGACCAATGTGGACTTCCAATGGGATTTGATTTCTGATAAGCGCGTGGTGGCTGGAGATTATGATACAGCCTACCTCATGGAAGAATTTTTACCACGTTTTCAAGAACAAGAATAGACAATAAGGAGAAACTATGGCTTTGTTTTCGAGAAAGGATAAGTATATCCGCATCAATCCGAATCGTTCTAGGGTTCAAGCGACACCTCAAACAAAGCCTGAGGTACCGGATGCGTTATTCGACAAGTGTCCTAGCTGTAAGCAGATGGTTTACCAGAAGGATCTAGGACTTGATAAGACCTGTCCATCTTGTTCCTATAATTTCCGGATTTCGGCCAAGGAGCGCCTGCAGCTGATTGGGGATGAAGGGACTTTTGAGGAATACTTTACAGGTCTTGAGACCAAGGATCCGCTGCATTTTCCTGGTTATAAGGAGAAATTGGCTAAAACCCGCCAAAAAACAGGCCTAGATGAAGCGGTGGTGACAGGTCTTGTTCAGATTAAGGGGCAGACCTGTGCTCTTGGGATCATGGATGCCAACTTCATCATGGCCTCTATGGGGACCATTGTGGGGGAAAAGATTACCCGTCTCTTTGAACTGGCTACAAAAGAAGGACTGCCGGTGGTCCTCTTTACAGCTTCTGGTGGGGCTCGGATGCAAGAAGGCATCATGTCGCTTATGCAGATGGCCAAGATTTCTGCGGCGGTCCAACGTCATTCTAGGGCTGGTCTCTTTTACTTGACGGTTTTAACGGATCCGACAACAGGTGGAGTGACGGCTAGTTTTGCCATGGAAGGGGACATCATCCTTGCTGAGCCTCAGACCTTGGTTGGTTTTGCTGGACGTCGTGTTATTGAAAGCACGGTTCGTGAAAATCTGCCAGCGGATTTCCAAAAGGCGGAGTTTTTGCTGGAGCATGGTTTTGTGGACAAGATCGTCAAGCGTCAGGAATTGCGTGAGACCATCGGAACCTTATTGGCATTGCATGGAGGTGAGGCATGACAGAGATTAGCCGTATCATTAAACAAGCTAGGGATCAGGGACGTCTGACAGCTCTTGATTTTGCCAAGGGAATCTGTGAGGACTTTATAGAACTGCATGGCGACCGGAATTTCCGTGATGACGGTGCCATTATCGGGGGAATTGGCCGCCTAGGCCATCAAGCCGTTACGGTTATCGGAATCCAAAAGGGCAAGAACTTGCAGGATAATCTAGACCGTAACTTTGGTCAGCCCCATCCAGAAGGCTACCGAAAGGCTTTGCGCCTCATGAAGCAGGCAGAGAAATTTGGACGTCCAGTTATTACCTTCATCAATACGGCTGGAGCCTATCCTGGTGTTGGTGCGGAGGAGCGTGGACAAGGAGAGGCTATTGCCCGTAACCTCATGGAAATGAGTGACCTAAGGGTCCCCATTATCGCCATTATCATCGGAGAGGGGGGATCTGGTGGTGCCTTGGCCCTAGCTGTTGCGGACCGGGTCTGGATGCTGGAAAATTCCATGTACGCTGTTTTGTCACCAGAGGGTTTTGCCTCGATCTTGTGGAAGGATGGGAGCCGAGCGATGGAGGCGGCGGAACTCATGAAGATCACCTCTTACGAACTCCTCAAAATGGGAGTAGTAGACCAGGTCATTTCAGAGCGTGGTCGCTTTGGATCAGAGCTTATCCAAGATGTAAAAGTAGCGATTATAGAAGAATTACAGACCTTACAAGCCCTGTCTGTAGAGGAAATGTTAGATCAGCGCTATGCCCGTTTTCGTAAATTTTAAAAGATTGTTCAAAAGCAATCTTTTTTTGAAGGCCATGGTCAGTATAAGCTAATTCTTGGAAGCTCTTCTTTTGGGGAAATAAAACGTTCAATATCCTAGGAGAAATTCATCAGAGTTTAAAGCTTGGTTTGCTTTTATGGGAGTTTGATAGGGCTGGTATGGCTTAGTTGTTGACGATTGGAAGAAGTCTTGTTATGCTTAAAGAAAGGGAGAGGCAATAGGGGAATGGTATGTTAGAGAAAGTAGAAATTTACTTAGCCTATCAAGGGTTCAAATACATCAAGCCTGAAAAGGCTGGAGAGTTGAGCCAAGAGATGGAAAAAGTGCGTTTTCTTGCTCAAGAAGCCAGAAAAGAATTTGATCAGCTGGGACGAGAATTGGAAAAACGGATAGCCCCTTTTCAAATGGAGCAAGTCAGTCAGTGGATGAACCAGGCGCAAATCTGCCGACCACATTTTTGGGTCTACTACCGATTGCCCTCTGATGCCCAAGGGGATGTGGCTTTGGCCATTCGCCTGTACGGGGAGCCTAGTGACTGGGGAATTTCGGTCGAAGTGAGTTTTGTTGAGCGAAAAAAATCAGAAACAAGCCTCTCGAAACAAAACCAGGTGCTTGAGATCCCCGTCCAAGAAGAAATCTATTACTGGGTCCAGAAGGATGGGGTGAGCGAGCGAGTAGAAGCGACAGAAGCAAACCGTCGCCTATTGCAGGAGCAGGTCAGAACAGGGCTTGTCCGTAAGGTCTTGGTGAAAACCGATTTTCCCTTGCAGGCAGACCGATCACGAGAAGAAGTTGTCTTGCAACTGATCTCTATGTTTCATGGTTTACTTCCCTACTATGAAGCAAGTAAAAAAACGGATTGAGTTAGTCATCCGTTTTTTGTTATTTAAGGCTCAATGTGTTCAACCCCACCCATGTAAGGGCGAAGGACTTCTGGAATGGTCACAGAACCGTCTTCATTTTGGTAGTTTTCAAGGATGGCTGCTACGGTGCGACCAACTGCCAAGCCTGAACCGTTGAGGGTATGGAGAAGCTTGACCTTGCCATCCTCATCGCGGTAGCGGATTTGGGCACGACGGGCTTGGAAATCTTCTGTATTTGAACAGCTGGAAATTTCACGGTAGGCATTTTGGGCTGGAATCCAGACCTCCAAGTCATAGGTTTTAGCCGCTGAGAAGCCCATGTCGCCTGTGCAGAGGGCAAGGACGCGGTAAGGCAGTCCCAGTTTTTGCAGGATATTTTCGGCATCAGCGGTCATTTTTTCCAGTTCGTCGTAAGACTCTTCTGGCTTGGCGAATTTGACCATCTCTACCTTGTGGAATTGGTGGAGGCGGATGAGACCGCGGGTGTCACGACCGGCAGAGCCAGCCTCAGAACGGAAAGATGGGCTCATAGCAGTGAAGTAGATTGGCAGGTCCTTGCCGTCTATGATTTCGTTGCGGTAGAAGTTGGTCAGAGGGACTTCAGCTGTCGGAATCAGCACCAGCGGACGCTCGTCGTCTGCGATTTCAAAGGTGTCTTCCTTGAATTTAGGATACTGCCCAGTCCCAAACATAGAGTCACGATTGACCAAGTATGGGGTGATGATCTCTTGATAGCCTTCGGCATTGTGCTCGTCCAGCATGAAGTTATAGAGGGCGCGCTCCAAACGGGCTCCAAGGCCCTTATAGAAGAGGAAGCGGCTACCTGTGACCTTTGCGCCACGCTCCCAGTCCAGGATATCCAGGTCTTCGCCTAGATCCCAGTGGGCTTTTGGCTCAAAGTCAAATTCACGCGGTGTGCCCCAGCGGCGCACTTCCACGTTGTCTTCCTCATCTGCACCGATAGGAACGCTGTCATGCGGTGTGTTTGGAATGGTGGTGATGATGGCTGTCACCTGTTCTTCGATCTGGGCAAGCTCAGCGTCAACACTTTTGATTTCCGCAGATAGGGTTTGCATGGCAGCAATCTTGTCATCGGCTGCCTCCTTATTGCGTTTGGCCTGGGCAATTTCTGCAGAAACGGTGTTGCGCTCGGCTTTTTTTTCCTCGGCGATCACCAGCAGTTCGCGGCGCTTTTCGTCCAAGTCCTTTAGGCTGGCAATGGTAGTTGCTTCGACCCCACGGCTGGCTAATTTGTTAGCGACGCCGTCAAAGTCCGCGCGGATTTTTTTAATGTCTAACATGGGATGTCCTCCTTGATAAAAAATAGGCACAAGTAACCTGCTGGAGCGTTGTCTAACGCGGTTCCATCCAGCTTCGCACTTGTGCCTTGATTGATATTGAATTGTCTACACGGTAGAATTTCATCTGTCTTTCCTATCTGCTCACAGCTACCGCAGACTTTCTGAAAGAAAAGGACAAACTACTTATCCGTTAAGGGTATTATACCTGAAAGGGATTAAAATGTAAATAGATAGAGAGCAATTAATAACATTTTATAGGCTAAAATTTTTCCGAAATATTTCTTTGAAAACGCTTGACAAACGGGAGGTTGGGACAAAAGTTCTGCTTCGCTTAATGAAGGATATAGCAGTTTAACGCCGTTTAATGTTGATTTTCTGTGGGCGTAAGATGAAAAGGGCAAAATAACAGACCGAACCAGTGAGCTCGGTCTGTTTATAGTTTATACTCTTTGAAAATCAAAGATAGCCGTTGTCAACTCGCTTCGATGAACTCCAGTTCTATCATCAGCTTCCTTTCCTAGGCTAGAATGATTTTCTTTGAGCATTAGTAATGTTGTTATTCATTGTCTACATCAGGAGTTGCAATAGAAGGAGTTTCTGATGTTTTGAGGGCGCGTTGCACATCTTCCATCTCGCGTTTGATGTGCTTTAATTGACGGGCATTGGCCATATTCTTGGGAAAGGCCAAAAGAAATTGGATCAGCATCCCCAAAGCTACCGAGACCAAGATCAGAAGGATAAGCGGCATGCGAAAATACCCAAAGAGATAATTCACTTCGACATACTGACGGTTAGCAAGAGCCAGTGCAGCAGTGGTGATAATGGTGAGGATCAATAAAATAATGGTTAAATTCTTTTTCATGCCTTTATTATAAAGGAATCGCTGGAAAAAAGCAAGCTGCCGTTTTTAAGAAGACGTCTTATAAAATTTGAGTGAAGGAAGGTTTAGAAATTGACTAGTCACGACTGAGATGCCACCGTAGAGGGTGGCCTCGTCTTCTAGGGTGCTGATGGTGAGTGAGACATCTTTGGTAAAAGTGCTCTTGAGATTTTCCTGCAGCAGGGTAAGGTAGTGGGGATTTTTTTTGTAAATAGAGCTATTGATGATGACAACTTCGGGGTCATAGAGCATGATGAGGGTATTGAGGCCGATAGCCAGCTCAGCAGCCTTTTCTTCGAGTAGATTTAGGGTAAACGCATCCTTTTCGAGCAGGCTCTTAGTGATCACATCAGAATTGACATCTGACAGGCCCTTGTGTGAAGCATAGGCGTCATAGATGGCCTTGTTTGAGGCATATTTTTCCAAACACCCCTTGTTACCACAAACGCAAGGAATCCCATCTCGATAGAGAATGGTGTGGCCGATTTCACCAGAATGGCCATGGGCTCCAGTCTGGAGCACTTTATCCTGGACAATGCCAACCCCGATACCACTATGAATACTGACGCTGATAACGTTATCTTCTTCTACCCGGAAGGTGTATTCGCCTAAAGCCGCTAGATTGGCCTCGTTTTCGATGTAGATGGGGAAGGAGAATTCCTGACGGAGGGCATCGTAAACCTGAGTCCCTTGCGCATCGTAAAAGGGAGAAAACTGGATATTATTATTGACCACGATACCGTGAATGGCCACACTGAGGCCAACAATGCCATGAGGGGTGTCAGGGAGTGAGGGAATCACTTGCTTGATAATGCCTACAATACTAGGGATGATAGTAGTGGCATCAATGGCTTGCTTTATCTTTTGGGAGTGGATGGTTGTACCATCAAGATAGGCTACCATTAGACTGACGTAATTGTAGCCAACATCAACGGCTAAAGCCAGACCAGCATGGGCATTGAAGGTTAAGTAAATCGGCTTTCGCCCTCCCGTTGAGCTTGATTCGCCAATGCCTGATTCGAAGGTTAATTGTTTTTCAATCAAGTCAGTGATGATTGAAGAAACGGTTGCCTTATTGAGCTGAGTGTAACTGGCGATATCCGCGCGTGAAATGGGTTGGTGTTCAATAATCGTGTTGAGGACAAGCGACGCATTCTGTTCTCGTATCAAATATTTATCTGTAATCATAGCAAAACCTCCTGCCTTCTATATCAGTTTAACCTAAGTTATTCAAAAAGCCAAATTTTTTTCTTGAAAACGCTTGACAAATGCTTGAGATAGTTTTATACTATCTATGTAAGTTAGTTTACCATACTAACAAACTAAAATCAAATTTTATTCAAAGGAGAAAAACAGATGGTTTATTTTCCAAATGTAGAAAAGATTCAATATGAAGGCAAGGGAACTCAAAATCCTTATGCTTTTCGCCACTATAATCCTGAGGAAGTGGTAGAAGGGAAGACCATGCGTGAGCATTTGCGTTTTGCGCTTGCTTATTGGCATACAATGACTCAGGATGGCTCGGATCCTTTTGGTGATCCAACGAACCAGCGGACTTGGTTTGGTGAAACACCTCTTGAAACAGCTCACAACCGTGTGGATGCTTTCTTTGAAATCTTGGAAAAATTAGATGTTGACTACTTCTGTTTCCATGATATTGACATTGCACCAGCTGGGGATTCACTGGAAGAATTCTTTGCCAACCTTGATGAGATTACAGACCATATCAAGGAAAAAATGGAAGAAACTGGCAAGAAGTTGCTATGGAACACGGCCAACATGTTCTCACACCCACGTTTCAACAACGGTGCAGCTTCTACCAACAACGCGGATGTTTATGCCATCGCAGCGGCTCAAGTGAAAAAAGGCTTGGACATCTCTAAAAAGCTCGGTGGTGAAAACTATGTCTTCTGGGGTGGTCGTGAAGGCTACGAAACCTTGCTCAACACCGATATGAAATTTGAGCAAGACAACATTGCACGCTTGTTCAAAATGGCCATTGCCTACGGTGAAAAGATTGGGCATAAACCACAGTTCTTGATTGAACCAAAACCAAAAGAACCATCAAAACACCAATATGACTTTGATGCAGCGACTACCATGGCCTTTATCTTAAAACATGGTCTGGAAGGGGATTTCAAACTCAACCTTGAAGCCAACCATGCGACCTTGGCTGGTCATACTTTTGAGCATGAATTGAATGTAGCGCGTGATTATGATGCCCTTGGCTCAATTGACGCCAACCAAGGGGATGTGCTTCTGGGCTGGGATACCGATGAATTCCCAACTAATGTCTACGATACAACCTTTGCCATGCTTCAAATCCTTGACAATGGCGGTATCGCACCTGGTGGCATCAACTTCGACTCTAAGGTTCGCCGTTCATCTCATGAAATGGATGATCTTCTCTTTGCCCACATCGCTGGTATGGATACCTTTGCACGTGGCTTGAAAGCGGCAGCTAAATTGCGTGAGGATCGCTTCTTTGAAGACTTGAAAGAAAAACGCTATGCGAGCTTCCGTGAAGGCATCGGTGCAAGCATCGTCGCAGACAAGGAAGACCTTGAAAGCTTGACAGAATACGCGCTCAAGCATGATGATCCAAAATTGGAATCCAGCCATATCGAACTGGTCAAGTCACAGTTGAACGATTACTTATTCTAACGACCGACAGGGAGTGGGGCAATCCCGCTCCCTCTTTTAACACAAAAGAAAGGCAGACATAAAGGGGAATCGACCTAGGGAGGTTTTCTCTTTACTCTTGGTATTATTGCAATGGCTTATGTTTTAGGAATTGATTTGGGGACCAGTTCTTTAAAAGGACTTTTAGTAGATCGAACAGGAGCAGTAGTGGCTCAAGCTTCTGCAGACTATGACGTGGTTCATGCTCAGCCAGGCTATAGTGAGCAGGATCCAAACGATTGGCTCAAGGCCTGTGATAGCGTCTTGAATGAATTGGCTGAGAAGGTAACAGATTTTACCAGCGAATTGGAAGGCATTAGTTTTTCAGGGCAGATGCACAGCTTGGTTCTCTTGGATGAGAATCAGGAGGTCTTGCGCCCAGCTATCCTGTGGAATGACACACGAACAACGGCTCAATGCCGCCGTATTGAAGAGGTTTTGGGCGACCGCCTCTTGGGCATTACTCGAAATCTGGCTCTGGAAGGTTTTACACTTCCGAAGATTCTTTGGGTTCAGGAAAATGAACCTGATATTTGGCAACGTGCACGTCAAATTCTCTTGCCGAAAGATTATTTGAGCTTCTATTTGACAGGCGACTACCATACGGATTTTTCAGATGCAGCAGGGACTTTGCTTTTAGATATTGAGAAGAAAATCTGGTCTAAAGAAGTAGCAGAAGCTTTTCAGATTCCACTAGACTATCTACCAAAAGTTGTATCAGCTTCAGACTGCATTGGCACTATTCAGTCAGAATTGGTAGAGCGTTTTGGCTTCAAGAGAGACGTTAAGGTCTTTGCGGGCGGTGCAGATAATGCTTGTGCAGCTGTTGGCGCGGGTATTCTCTCGAGCGATATTGGCATGGCAAGTATTGGGACATCTGGAGTCTTCCTGTCTTACGAGGGCCAAGGAAGCCCAGATTATCAAGGGAAACTGCATTTCTTCAACCATGCCGTTGAAGGCACCTACTACTCTATGGGGGTTACCTTAGCTGCTGGTCATAGCCTGGACTGGTACCGCAAGACCTTTGCTACAGAGCAAGGTTTTCCAGAGTTACTGGCGCCGATTGCAGCTATCCCTGCAGGTAGCGAAGGGCTCTTGTTCACTCCTTATCTGGTTGGGGAACGCACCCCGCATGTGGACTCTCAGGTGAGAGGTAGCTTTATTGGGATTGATGCGATTCACACCAAGGCGCACTTCACACGGGCAGTTTTAGAAGGGATTACCTTCTCTTTGAAAGATTCGCAACGCCTGATGCAGGAGGTTGCAGGGAAGCGTTTCAAACGTATCGTCTCTGTTGGTGGCGGCGCTAAAAATAAGGACTGGTTGCAAATGCAGGCAGACATCTTTAATGTGGAAGTGGTCTCCTTGACGGCTGAACAGGGACCGGGTTTGGGTGCGGCCATGTTAGCAGCCTACGGGTCTGGCTGGTTTGAGACGATCCAAGACTGTGCCTTGCAATTTGTGTCATACACCGATGTAGTCTCTCCGCTTCCCGAACGTGTGGCAGTTTATGAAGAAGCCTATGCCCGCTATCGTGAGATTTACCCAGCAACGAAGGGAATCTAGTATGAAAGTAGAGATTGTTCCTTTTGGAAGCTACGGAGGCAAGGACTTCGTTGAAATCCTGATAACCAATAAGCAGGGGATCCGCATCGGTTTTTCGGACTTGGGTGCCAGAATTAATCGTTGGGGAATCCCAGTTCAAGGCAGCGGTTATGAAGAGATCGTTTTGGGACACGAAAATGCCCAGGAAGCTTTTGAATCCAATTATTATTACGGGGTGACAGTGGGGCTTGTTGCTGGGCGTATCGCAGAAGGGCGCTTTACCCTTAACGGCAAGACCTATCAATTGTCCCAAAATGATGGCCGTCATCATCTGCACGGCGGTTTAGAAGGTTACGACCTCCAACAGTTTGCCTATAAGATCGAAGAGACCGCTGAAGCAGTTACCGTAATCTTCTGTTTACATACTCCAAAGATCGAGTACCCTGGCTCTGTAGCTGTTGAAGTCAAGCATCGTTTCACGGATGATAATGTATGGACGATTGCATATAAAGGCGAAGCAGAAGAAACGACGCTCTTTAACCCAACCAATCATGTCTATTTCAACCTAAACGGCAACAATCAAGACAGTGTCTTGAATCACGAGATGACAATTAAGGCTTCACATTATCTGCCCTTAGACCAAGAAGCCATTCCCTTGGGCATAAAAGAAAAGGTTGATGGGACTCCGTTTGATTTGAGGGAGGGCAGACGATTTGGGGATCTATTGGATAGTCAAGATCCGCAGTTTAGCTTGATGAATGGCTTTGACCATCCTTTTATCTTGGATACACCTGGGACGGCAGAACCAGTTGCTCAGCTTAACTGTCCAGATAAGAAGCGATTACTGGAAGTCTATACGACTAGCCCAGCCATGGTGGTTTATACCCACAATAAGGTAGGTGATCCCCTATCCATCTGGGGCCACCCGCTGAAAACTCATGCAGGCATTGCCTTGGAGACCCAGGAAGCACCAGATGCCATTAACCAACCTGACCTTGGCACTATTGTCTTGGAAAAAGGCCAAATTTATACTGGAGAAACCAGTTATAAGTTGCTATTGCACGAAAAGCAAGGGAGCTCATGACGACACAGTTTGATCTATAAGAATACTGAAACAAAGTAGACACCTGGTGGCGTGCAGCCAACGATATTTCAGCTGCCAAGATGGACGAAACCGTCAAGTTCCACAAAGATACATCCGTGAACACGGAGACGCCATCCCAGAAGTCCAAAACTGGAAATGGGAAAATATTAATAACTAGCAAAAAAGATAGAGCCCTCCTACTCTATCTTTTTAGGTTTCAAAGTTGTTCAAATAAGGGATAGATTGGTTTTAGGGGCGGAGTTTTTGTAGTTCTTGAGCTCTAATCGCCCGCTATTTTTTCTTACCAAACCAATTCTTAATGGTCTGAATTAAGGTTGGCAGTTTGACCACCTTGTCGTTTCCGAGTTGCTCTCTAGCTATTTTGAGGATTTTGCCAGAGTCCTTGCTGGCAAAGAGAAATTTACCACTGTCAGTGTAAATTTCAAAGTGGCGACTGATGGATTTGCCAGAGACGTTGGCCCCCATCTCAAGGATATTGCTCCAAGGGATTTGGATAAACTGTTCAACATTGGCATCAGGATAAAATTCAATCGCCTGATCGCCAAGGAGAAATTTACCGACCTTGCTACCGAGGCCAGTATAGTAGACGCCGGTTGTGTGTAGGAGGACTGTTTTATTAAGAGATTGTGCCATGGGGATCTTTCTAATCTTTTTGTTACAGTATACCATAAAGAGGCTGGGACAAAAGTCCTAACCTCTCAATTCTTTTTGAATCGTCAAGCAAGACGCAGTGGCTGAGTGGTCTCTAATACACTGATTTCATCAGCTTTTACAGCCCTACTCAACTGTGCGGAGGTGGGACGACAAAATTGAATTCTGACGAATTACCGATTTTTGTCTCACTCTCTTTGAGGATTACATGATACCAGCTACACGTGCTAAGATACCAACGATAAACAAACCGATGATGATGGTGATTGGTGAAACTTTTTTCTTGAGCAACCACATGCAGAGGAAGACCAACAAGACGTTCATGAAGCCTGGAATCAGACCCTTCAAGTTGTCTTGAAGGGTGGTGACCTTCTCAGGAGTTTGTGATAGTCCAGCACCAACCTGTTCAAAGGCTTGACGAATCCCTTCGCCACCTTCTGGTAATTTGTCCCAGTGGATATAAGCTTTTTCATCTAGAGGAACGCGGGCAACAACAGTTGTGAAGCCGATGCTAACCCAACGTTGGGCCAAAACAGCCAAGATGAACATCCCAAGGATTGATGCTCCTTTGGTGATGTCTTGGAGAAGACCACCTGACATGTCTTTGGTGATTTCCTTACCAGACTTGTAACCAAACTCTTGGGTATACCAGAGGAAGGCCATACGAATCGCGTTCCAAGCCACGAAGAAGATGATTGGACCAAGGATATCGCCACCAGCAGCCATAGAGGCACCGAGGGCACCGATGATTGGACGAACAGTAAACCAGAAGACAGGATCACCGATACCGGCCAAAGGTCCCATCATACCGATCTTCACCCCTTGGATCGCTGCGTCGTCGATGTCAGCACCAGCAGCACGCTCTTCTTCAAGGGCTAGGGTTACACCGAGGATTGGTGCAGCCACGTATGGGTGGGTGTTAAAGAATTCCATGTGGCGCTTAAGGGCAGCGGCTTGGTCTTCTTTTTTAGTGTAGAGTTTTTTGATAGCTGGGATAATAGCATAGGCCCAACCCATGTTTTGCATCCGCTCATAGTTCCATGAGGCTTGCAAGAATTGAGAACGCCACCAGATTTTCTGACGGTCAGCTTTTGTCAACGTCAATTTTTCAGTCATGAGAGTTCTCCCTTCTAGTAATCTTCTAAGATGTCGCCGATTGGGTCGCCAGAGCCAGAAACTGCACCGCCGTTACCACCTTTTTTAGACAAGTTGAGGTAGATGAAGGCAAGAGCAGTACCGATAGCACCGAGGGCGATCAAGGTCAAGTCGTTGATGGCTGCAAAGGCAAAACCAAGGGCGAAGAATGGCCACACTTCACGGGTTGCCATCATGTTGATAACCATGGCGAAACCAACGGCTACAACCATACCACCGCCGACTTGCATACCGCCTACCAACCAGTCAGGCATAGCTTCAAGAGCAGCTTGAACAGCAGCAGCAGGAATAGCTAGAAGGGCAGCAGCAGGGATAGCAATACGTAAGCCTTGCAAGCAAAGAGCGATGATGTGGAGACGCTCGATCGCAGCGAAATCGCCACGCTCAGCAGCAGCGTCCGCACCGTGTACCAAACCAACAGAGATAGTACGAACAATCATGGTCAAGAACAGACCAGCAACAGCAAGAGGAATGGCGATACCACCAGCGACTGAAATCGCAGCAGGTGAGAAGTCGCCACCCTTCATCAAGATGATGGCCGCCGCAACAGAAGCAAGCGCCGCATCCGGAGCTACCGCAGCACCGATATTGGCCCAACCAAGAGCCAAGAACTGAAGCGTACCACCGAGCATAACACCGGCAGTCAAGTTACCAGTTGCAAGACCGATCAAGGTACAAGCAATAATAGGTTGATGGAATTGGAATTGGTCAAGAATCCCTTCCATACCAGCTAAGAAGGCCACGATCACGACCAAAATAGCAGAAATCAATGAAATATCCATGATAGATTCTTCTTTCTTTTATATTTTTAGTGAACATCTCTAGGAATCAAGTATGATGATGTGAGATGTACTGGCTCACCCCTTGATGATAGATCAAGCGGGAGAGATTTTCTAAACGGTCACTCTTTTACAACTTGGCTTTCTTAATCAAGTCAAAGAGGTCTTTCTTAGAATCGTTTGGCACCTTGCGGACGTCAAATTTCACGCCAAGGTCACGCAACTCTTCGAAGGTTGCCACGTCTGCTTGGTCCATTGACAAGGCATTTGTGACCAGAGTTTTACCTGTTGAGTGGGCCATTGAACCAACGTTTAGAACTTCGATTGGCACCCCACCTTTGATGGCTTCCAGAGCTTCTTGAGGGGTTTCAAAGAGGATAAGGGCCTTGGTATCCCCAAAACGTGGGTCTTTAGCCGCTTCGATCAATTTGCGAATTGGGACAACGTTGGCACGCACACCGTTTGGTGCGGCCTGTTTGATCAGCTGTTTACGCAATTCATCACCAGCAACCTTGTCAGATGCCACGATGATGCGATTAGCCTTAGAATCTGGTGTCCAGGCTGTCGCTACCTGACCGTGCAAGAGACGAGTGTCGACACGCGCCAAATTGATTTTCAATTTGCCATCACCGATGACTGTTCCTTCTGGAATAGCAGCTTGAGGGGCTTGTGCTACGGCAGTAGCAACGACCTCTTCGGGTTGCAATTCTTCAGGCAGTACTCGGATACCGTCTTTTGATTCTTTGATGATGTTGGCAGCAACTTGTGCCACACCAGCAGTTGCGTCCATCAAGCGCTCTGTGTAGGCTTGAATCAGCATTGGTAAGTTGAGACCT
This sequence comes from Streptococcus rupicaprae, assembly GCF_040545225.1. NCBI lineage: Bacteria > Bacillati > Bacillota > Bacilli > Lactobacillales > Streptococcaceae > Streptococcus > Streptococcus rupicaprae. Next base: position 99,549 of record NZ_JBEPLO010000001.1, read on the forward strand.
GTGATGATAGCGAATTTGCGTTCTGGACGTTCGCCCATAACACGACTAGCTTGGTTGAATGGTGACCCGCTCCAAAGGTCGGCCAAGACTAGAATTTCATCATCAGCATCAAATGTGTCAATAGCAGTTGCAATTTTAGCATAGAGATCATCTGGACCTTCGCTTGGCATGAATGTCACAACTTGGACTTTTTCTTGCTCGCCGAAAATCATTTGACCTGACTGATGAATGCCTGCAGCAAACTCGCCATGACTTGCAATAATGATTCCGATACTCATTATTGACTCCTCCTTAATGATTTTTGTTTTTTAAAGGTTGTTTGCCTTTAAAAATACATCTTCAAGTATAAGGCGCTTTCAGGTAAATGTCAATGATTTTTCAATTTTTTATAACAAATTCACCAAACTTTTACCAAAAATTAGTAAAAAATGAGAAAAATGTCAGTAAATAAAAAATAAATGGGGAGTGTTGGCGCTTTAAATTGGGATAGGACACTAGGCAAAAAGAAAAACGAACGACATCATCGGTCGTTCGTCAGAGTGCGATTGTTTCTCGCTCGTTTTCTTAAAGAAACAGCCGTTGAAGTTGCCTAGCCACACCGTCCTGGTCATTGGTCCACTCGATCTGCTGGTCAGCAAAGGAAAGGAGGTCACTATTGGCATTTTGCATGGCGAAGCCTGTCTCAGCAAAGGCAAGCATTTCATCGTCGTTCATCTCATCACCAAAAGCAATTAGCTGGGAGCGATCCATATTGAGATTTTTTAACAGTTGCTTGAGGGCGTAAGCTTTGTTTACCCCTTCCGGTGCGCATTCTAAGATATTCATCGGACCGCCCCAAGTGCTGACAGTTAGCTGATTGGGGTAGATGGCTTCCATTTCTTCAGCGAGGGCGTATTTATCCTGATGGCGGGTCTGCATGAGGACGACATTGGGAGACTTGGTAATCTTATCGATTTTGAGCTCTGACCCGTCCTCAATGGTTTCAACATCAAAGAGTTCGGGTGCAATCTTGTGACGATTGGTGTGGGTCACATAAAAGGATTTCCGGTATTCTCCAGCGATAAAATCAGCCTGCCAGTCTTCCTCACGTTTGACAATATCGAGAAAGACAGCCTTATCGAGGAGGCGCTCGTGTTCAAAGGCCCATTTTTGACCAGGAATATGGGTCAGGGCCCCATTGAAGTTGATCATAGGCCCGGTCATGCCTAGTTCTTTATAGTAATGATGGGCCATGCGAAAAGGGCGGCCAGTTGTGATGACAACTGTATGGCCGAGACTTTCAATGTCTTTGAGAATTTGCTTGGAAAACTCTGAAATTTGACTAGCAGAGTTGAGCAAGGTTCCGTCTAAATCAATGGCAATTAATTTCTTCTTCATAGGGTTTATTGTAGCACATTCTGTCTAAAATACCAAACCGATTATGGGAGTTTTGGGATAGGGGAATAGCAGAGCTGCTCATCTGTTCGTTTAGAGAAAGGTGGCAATCAATAGTAGCTCAAGCAGGAGTAGAAGTATTCTGATCTTGAAGTTTTCAAAGAGAACGTTTTCTTTTGTTTTATCGGATAAAGGTCTTGAAATATCGAACAAAATAACTTATAATTTATTTATCATTCGTAAACAAGGAGTTTATTACCCAAATGGAAACCTTTTTTAAACTAAAAGAACACGGGACAACCGTTTCAACAGAGCTGATGGCAGGTCTGACAACTTTCTTTGCCATGAGTTATATTTTGTTCGTCAACCCAGCCATTTTAGGAGCTGCAGGGATGCCAACTCAGGCAGTTTTTCTGGCGACCATCATTGCAACGGTGATTTCAACCTTAATTATGGGGGTGTTCGCTAATGTTCCTTATGCCCTTGCCCCAGGTATGGGTCTCAATGCCTTCTTTACCTACACGGTTGTATTTGGCCTTGGGTTTAGCTGGCAGGAAGCTCTCGCAATGGTCTTCATCTGTGGCCTTTTCAATATTTTTATTACCGTAACGCGCGTGCGTAAGAGCATTATCAAGGCGATTCCAGTCAGCCTCCAACATGCTATCGGTGGCGGTATCGGTGTCTTTGTTGCCTATCTTGGGTTTAAAAATGCCAATATCATCGATTTCTCACTATCAGCGGATAATATCGTGACGATTAATGGTGCAGCGCCAGAAGCAGCAGACCTGTCTCAGGGTGTCTTTTCTATCGCTGCTAATGGTGGCGTGGTGCCAGCCATTTCAACCTTCACTCAGCCGTCGGTTATCTTAGCGGTTTTAGGACTCTTCTTGACAGCTGTCTTGGTGATTAAAAATGTTCGTGGTGCAATTTTGATTGGTATCGTTGCGACAACACTTCTAGGTATACCAATGGGTGTGGTGGATGTGTCAACGATCAGCTTTAACAACAGTATCGGCTCTGCCTTTGGAGAACTAGGGACGACCTTCTTAGCTGCTTTTGGAGGTATGGCTTCACTCTTTTCGGATGCTAGTCGCCTGCCGCTCGTTCTCATGACCATCTTTGCCTTCTCCTTGTCAGATACCTTTGATACCTTGGGGACCTTTATCGGAACTGGTCGTAAAACAGGCATCTTCTCGGCTGAAGATGAGGCTGCTCTTGAAGAATCGACTGGTTTCTCTTCTAAAATGGACCGCGCCCTCTTTGCGGATGCGATTGGAACGTCAATCGGTGCTCTCTTTGGAACCTCTAATACCACCACATACGTGGAATCTGCAGCTGGTATTGCAGAAGGTGGGCGGACGGGTTTAACTGCGGTATCAACTGCCCTAGCCTTCTTAGCCTCTATTTTACTGTTGCCAATTATTGGTATTGTACCAGCAGCAGCGACTGCACCAGCCCTTATTATCGTGGGTGTTATGATGGTTTCTTCTTTCCTTGATGTGGATTGGTCTGACTTCAATGACGCGCTTCCAGCTTTCTTTGCTGCCTTCTTCATGGCCCTTTGCTACTCTATCTCTTACGGGATTGCAGTAGCCTTTATCTTCTACTGCTTGGTTAAGGTAGCGACTGGGAAGACCAAGGAGGTTCATCCAATTCTTTGGGGAGCTACCTTCCTCTTCATTGTAAACTTTGTCATTTTAGCCATTTTGTAACTCTAGAAAGCATATGGATACTTGAGCCGCACCTTAATTGTTAGATTGGGATGCGGCTCATTTGTTTGCCTTGGTTGAATCATCTTTGCTTCTTTTGCGAACCAAGCAGAGTAGAATTGCTTGAAAAAATCAATAGCTAGTGATAATATAGAAGAAAAGAAGGAGGCAACTATGGGTTTATTAGTAGAAGGGAAATGGGTGGATCAGTGGTATGACACCAAGAAAACGGGTGGTCGCTTCGAACGGACAAGTCCTCAGTTTCGCAATTGGATTACCGCAGATGGTTCACCTGGGCCAACAGGCCAGGGTGGTTTTAAGGCTGAGGCTGGTCGTTACCATCTTTATGTATCTCTGGCTTGTCCTTGGGCTAGCCGTACCCTGATTCTTCGTGCCTTGAAGGGCCTAGAAGATATGATTTCGGTCTCAGTTGTTCATCCCTTGATGTTGGAAAATGGCTGGACCTTTGAAGAGGAAGCAGGGGTCATTGCAGACCCGATTTTAGGGGCGGATTACCTCCACCAGATTTATACCCATGTCAATCCCACTTATACAGGACGCGTAACCGTGCCAGTCTTGTACGATAAACAGTTGGATACAATCGTCAGCAATGAGTCGTCCGACATTATCCGCATGCTCAATAGTGCCTTTGATGAAATTGGCGCCAAAAAAGGAGACTACGCTCCAGCGCATCTCCTAGATGAAATCAACGAAATCAATGAATTTGTTTACCATAACGTGAACAATGGCGTCTACAAGGTTGGCTTTGCGACCCAACAGTCCGTTTACGAAGAGGAACTAACTAAACTATTTGAAGCTTTAAATGTATTGGAGACCAGTCTGGCTGTTGATGATTACCTGGTGGGAAATCAGTTGACCGAAGCCGATATCCGTCTCTTTACGACCTTGGTGCGATTTGATGCGGCCTATTTTGGCCATTTCAAATGCAACTTGAAGCGCTTGACAGACTATCCCAATCTCTGGGCCTATACCAAGCGGATCTACCACTTGCCAGGCATAGGTGAGACAGTGGATTTTGACCATATCAAACAACATTACTATGGCAGCCACAAGACCATCAATCCAAATGGGATTGTGCCTTTGGGCCCTGATTTAGATTGGAGCCTCTAGAAAATCGAGGATAACCTGGGCTGTTTGCTCAGGTTTTTCTGTGTGGGGACTGTGGCCACATTGGATCTGTCTGTCAATGACAATAGGGCTTGGCACAGCTTGTAGCATGTTTGTTTTCCATGCGGGGCAATCCAAGGTCTGAGGGATGAGGAGGGTTTGACAAGTTAGGTCTGCCAAAGTTCCCTGGCATTCCCGCTGCAAACGAAGTAAGTGAAAGAAGCTGGTCTGGTTGATGTTGAGACAGTAGCGGCTGTTTTCAAGCCTAAGGCTTTCCTTTGCAGCTGCTTCTAAATGGTCTGACCAGTAGGGAGCATTTTCTTTTAGGAGATTGCGGTAGTCTTCTTGGCGTTCGAAGACCATTTGGTCAAAATAGGACTGGGTTTCAATCACTTCCTCTTCTAGGGGAAGAATCTGGTCAAAGTCATAATAGCCCCCGTCCAGTAGGATGAGGCTTGTGATTGAGGGACATGTTTTTGCCAAGTAAGGAGCGAGATTGGCCCCCATAGAATGAGCGATGAGGACACCATCGCTTGTGGCATCGATTTTTCCTGTAAACCAGTCTTTTAACTCCTCTAGACTAGAGACGATTTGCTCTCTTTCAAGGCCATGCCCAGGCAATTCGATGACGGAGACCTCCTTGCCTAAAAAATGCACCAGATCCGCAGCATCAAAGCGATTGGCTCCGCCACCTGTTAAAAAATAATAGTGTTTCATAGTATGATTATAGCATAAAAGGGAGTGGACAGAAATCGGTAACCTGAAGGGTTCGATTTCCCTCACTCTCGTATTTCTAGGTTGGGGCTGAAACACTCTCTTCCCAGATCGTTTCACTCTCACCCCCGCACAGCTCAAATGAGGCTGGGGAAAAACTTGCTTCAAAAAGAAACCACCCAGAGATTCCTGTCTTGAAAATAATCAAGATGAACGAATCACTGTGTGGTTTTTGAGGATGTGACAAAAGTCTTTGTCTCTCAATTATTTTTGCCCGGTCTCGTTTTTATGAAAAAGTACGCACTTCAGTGACAAACTTTCTAATGCTAGCCAACAACGATAATAATAATTCCCTCAAAGAGTAGGAACAATAAAGGTAGTAGTTTTTGATTTTTCATGTGAAATACCTCTTGTTTTTTTCTATTTTATGCTAAAATGTTAAAAATCAAAAAATATTCCCATATATGCTTATTGGAGGTGTATGATGAAAAAATTTGGAGAAATTTTTAAAACGTTTCGAGAATCTAGAGGACTACGCTTAAAAGATGTTGCAAAGGCTGGTATATCAACGTCTCAGCTCTCTCGCTTTGAGAAAGGGGAGACTGATTTAACCATTTCAAAATTTATGCTCATCTTGGATGAGATTAACATGTCAATTGATGAATTTATGTATGCCGTTTACGATTTTCACCGTGATGAACTTAACGAAATCTTGTCAAAGGTACGCCATTTTGTATCTAATCATGATGTTGAAGGCATGAAAAAGATTCTATATTCACAGATGGAATCGGAGAATAAAAGGGGGAAATTTTATCAACTCAATATGATTTTATTGAAAATTCGTTTACAAGATTTATCAGGTGAACCATATTATTCTAATGATGATTTATCGTATCTCACTGATTATCTTTTTAGTGTGGAATATTGGGGTTATTATGAATTGTTAATTTTTTCAAATACTTTAGATGTTCTAAACCACGATGTTTTCATAGTTTTAGCGAGAGAAATGTCAAGACGTTCTGATTTCTATAAAGAAATTCCAAATAATAGACGATTAATCTCATCAATGTTATTAAATGGATATATCACATGTGTTGAGAGAGGAAAATTTCTGGATGCTCTCTATTTTGAAAAACAGCTAAATCAATGCTTTTTCACCGAGACTGAAATTTATGAGCGATTGGTATTTCAGTATGCACAACATCTGTATCACCATAAAAAAGAGAAGGATTGTAAAGCTATTATTGAAATGAGAAAGTGTATCGCTGCAATGAAATTAGCAGGAAGTGACCATTTAGCAAAGACTTATGAAGGGCATTTAGCAAAGACTTATGAAGGGCATTTAGAAAAAGTTTTATCTGAAAATGACTAGTCAGCAGATATGGGAAAGTAATCTCGCTCAAAGATAGAAATGCTATAATCCTGTTATCAAATAGAGGAGGACACTAAGATGGATAATTTAAAAATTATCGATTTGGAAGAATTACTGATCAATAAATCAAGCTATCTTGCTCATGATTGTGGTCCTAGTCATTCTTGCGGTGGAGGTGGATAATCCCCGTCTTGCTTTTATTGTTAGAGGGATTTATATTCCCTCTCTTTTTGATAGGAGAGTAACATGTTAAAGACATTTATAACAGAGTCCGACACTTATTATTTTAATTCCGAAAACTTTACTCTTTCAACTTCTTCAGATGAATGTGGTATCGAGATTAATAAAGAAAATGATCGCAGTATTTTGAGAAAAGTAGTAATTAACGTTTCAAATAGTTGTAATCTTTCATGTGTATATTGTTATGCTGATGGTGGTAATTATGGAATGACAAATCAGCTCATGGAAATTACTACTGCAAACAAAATTATTGAACAAATCAATAACAATGGGATTCGATGTATAAAAAGATTAATACTTTTTGGAGGGGAAGCATTTTTAAATATTGATGTATTTGTTTATCTTATTGAAGAACTCTCAAAAACAATTGAGATTAAGAAAGTTGAGACAGTTACCAATGGTACAGTATTAAATAATAAAGTTAAATTGATGATTGACAGATATCACCCTTTCTTGACTGTCAGTCTTGATGGTCCACAGCTGATTCATGATAAATTAAGAGGTAAGGGGAGTCATAGACGAACTTTGAAGTTTATTGAGTATTTAAAAAAAATAGATTATGAAAATTTTGAGGTTGCTTCAACTTATACGCGCATGCACCAAAAACTTGGTTATCCAAAAGAAGTCATATATAAATATTTCACAGATATGGATGTTAGATTTCATATAAATAATGTATTCAGTAAAAATAAAGTTCTTGTAGTTAAAGAAATGGAGATGACTTTAGACAATAGAAAACGATTTATCGAACAGTCTCTCGAGGATATTATCAATAATAACGTAAAAAACTATATTAGCCCCATAGTATACGATGTTTTACTTTCAATGATTTTTAAAAGTAAGACTGAATCATTCTGTGATGATATTGATCCAGAAACTACTATGACATTTGATGTAGATGGAACATTCAAATCTTGTTTTAGATTTCGGGGGACTCACAATAGTGATAAAGTCTCACTGTTCAATAATAAAGAGAATTTCTCTAAGTGCAAAGAATGTTGGTGTAAGGGAATGTGCATGGAATGTGTGGCGAACATGATTGAAGGGTATTCACCAATAATATCAGAGAAAGCTACATTTATAGAGTGTAAAAAACAAGATTTGATGGAATGCTGTGTTTATAAGATCATTGAGCTAAGTAAGGATAAGGATACTTTATCAAAATTAGTGAATAATTTGGAAAGGTTTATCAGATATGCTTAATAAATTCATTTCAAAAAAGTATTTAATCTTGTATTTTAGTTTTATCGGTATAACTTGGCTAGAGGCTATCATCACACCGACCTTAGTATCAATGATTGTGGCGAGTTTTGAAAAGAGATCTCTTGATAAGTTATGGTTGGCTCTTGCTGTGGGAATTTTTGGAAATTTAATCCTCCTTATTGGACTAGCTGGAAAACGTTATTATTATGCGAGAATAGTGGCTGATTTTACATTGACCATGAAATGCAAACTCTTTGGGCATTTTCTTTATAATAAACACAGGGATAGCAAAGATATTTTATCTCATCTTGAAAATGATGTTAAACAATTAGAAACTTCTTATCTTGAACCTGCAGTTATTATCATTTCATCGCTAGGTTTTACGACTGTTTCTATGATATATGCCCTAGCTACCAATTTTTGGCTGGGCTTAGTGTTTATCTGTTTTTATTCTGTTCCTGCACTTTGTAGTGGTATTGGTAGCAAAGCCTTAGACCAAATTTCTGAGCAAAAATCTAAGTCTAATCAGAATTACCTTTCACAAGTAACTAATATTATTGGTGGTGAGAGAGTTCTAAAAAATTACGATGCCAGGGATTTTTTCTTTTCTCGTTTTATGACATCTTTGTTGACAAGGGTTGAACAGGATATTAGATACGAGCAGCAACGAACTCTGAATAGTATGATAATCAATAGCATTGATGCTTTTTGTTCGGTCATTCCTATTATTATTGGCGGGATGATGACTTATTATCATTATCTTTCTGGTGCTAGTTTTGTTGCTATTTATCTGGTTTCTCATAATATTGGTTATCAATTTAATGAACTGTCGTATTTTATCAATACTTATAAGTCAACTAAGCAACTTAGAGAAAAGTATGCCTATTTACTTGAAGATGATAATGTAGAAACCAATGAACAACCCTCGATCTCCCTTTTCCCTATCGTATGCGATAAGCTTAGTTTAAGTTTTAAAGATAAATTGCTTTTTGAAAATCTGTCATTTGAAATCAAAAAAGGTGAGAAAATTGCTTTAGTTGGCGCCAGTGGATGTGGTAAGTCAACCTTATTGAATATGATTTATGGAGAAATATCGCCAGATTTAGGGAAAGTAACTTATGCTGGACAGACCTTAGGAAAGGAACAAATTGCTAAATCAATTTCTTATATTTTACAAGAGTCCTATGTTTTTGATGGGCTATCACTGGAAGATAATATCACTCTTGGTGAAGCATTCGATGATGCTAAAATGGATGATATTCTTAATCGAGTGAATCTAGCCTTTTTAAGGGGTCAAATTCTTCATGCAGATAAACTCTCTGGAGGTGAAAAGCAACGCTTAGAAATTGCGCGTAGCTTGTACCATGATAATGAGCTGATATTAGCTGATGAAGTCAAATCGAATCTTGATAAGGAAAATGCTAGCCAAATTTCAAATATTTTATTGTCCATCCCACAGACCTTAGTGGAAGTTATTCATCATTATGATGACGAGATATTAGCTAGATATGATAAAGTAATTGATTTATCTAAATTTCCTACCTTTGGTGAATAGAATAAGTTAAAATTTATGATAAATTTTAACCTAGTTTAGAAAGATATAGTTAGTTTAATAAAGAGGGCTCATTGTCAACTGTAGTGGGTGACTTATATCATACACGAGAGAGAATCAGATATTCTTTCAAATTTGGATAAATTTTCTTCTATTCAAATTAGTATAGATTCAATTGAAAATTTTGATAAACTTAGACCAAATCAGATTGATATAAACCCTTTAGAACAAATATGTTCTTTTGTTAAAGATTGTTTGAGGAAGCACTATCAGAAATTGTTGGTCAATATTGTTATCAGTTCTCTAAATATTCACGAACTGGATGAAATGATTAATTTTTGCTATAAGCAAGGCTTGCGACGCATCCAACTATCTTCTATTTTTTCTATTCATAATAGATTACTAGTATCGGATGAACAATATGCTGATTATTACAATCATTTAATAATGAAATTTAGCCATCAAGGTATGAAATTTTTAACATCACCGTTTTGTCATCCATGGTCACTTGCAATTAAGCACGGAGTTGAATATAATTCACCACTTTATTGTCCAACTCAAAAAACAGAGTTTGAGATTGATATGCATGGAGATGTATATCCATGTCCTTTTTTGCATGATGAAACTCATTTAATGGGAAATTTGATTACTAATGATTTTGAATTAGTGTGGAGTTCTGGCGCAGACAGATTAAATAGAACTACTTGGTCAGATGATACCAAATGTAAGGATTGCAAACTTTTTAAAGATTGTGGTGGAGGTTGCTATGCCATGGCATTTGTTTCGAAACGAGAATATGATAAGAGGTATATCATACATGCAAATAAGTAAAAATTGGTTTATTAGGTTTGAGCCTAATTTTCAAACGCTTCTGTTAAGAAAATATAAAATCAAAAAAGAAGATGTATTTGAGATTGAAAATACGATTTTAAAAAATCTAATATCACTAGGAGTAATTATTAATGAGTGAGGTTGGAGTTTACAACATCAAAAAAAGTTTCCATGGTAAAATCGTACTGAATATACCAAAATTTGAAGTGGATAAAGGAGAAGTCGTGTCTATAGTAGGTGCTAATGGTGCGGGTAAATCCACTTTGATAAAGATTATCTCGGGTCTAATGTTACAAGATTCAGGTAATGTTTTTGTTTTTGGCAATAGTAATGATTCAGTAGCTGTTCATCAGGATGTCAAATTTGTTTTAGAAAGCGGTAGGGGGTACTATGAGTATTTAACTGCAAATCAAAACATTGACTATTTTTTGCACTTGAATAGAATTTCACGGAATCAGATTAAGAAGGATTTAGAGAATTTATTTGAAATACTTGACTTTAATGCCTACGCCAATATATTGGTATCTGAATTGTCACAAGGAACGAGACAAAAATTGTCTCTGATTATTGCTCTTCTTTGCAATCCAAAAGTCTTGTGTTTAGATGAGCCTACAAATGGTTTAGATATCATTGCAAAAAAACAATTTGCAAAATTATTAATGGCCCTAAGCCAAGAAAAAGGAACCATAGTTCTGATGACTACACATGACATATATTTTGCAGAAGAGATTTCAACAAGAGTTTGCGTGATGAATAGAGGAGAAATAAAGCAAGAAGGCAGTTTCTCAGAAATTTTTGGAAAAAATAATAGGTGGACTAAATATAGAATTGGCATTTCATACTTTGAGAAAGAGTCCTTTGAAAAACAATTTCCCGAGCTATCTTATCATGTAGACAATGAGAGATTAATTGTTGAAGTGAAAGAAAGTCATATAAAAAATCATATCTTCAATAATTTTAATATTATATTTTTTGAAGAAATTGAAGAAAGTATTGAAGAAATATTGTATGAGGTTATTAATCATGATTAAAGAAATAAGGAGGGAGTTGAAGCGACAGCTGCAAGAGATGATACAGTTTAAATTTAATTTATTTTTTGCAAATTTTGGAATCCTAATAATGGTTTCAGCTTATCTCCAATACTTTAAAGATGTACAGAGTAAGTATTTGTTATTATGTTTACTATTTACTTGGTACTTTACAAGTCATGCTATTACACATCCAACATTCTTTATTGAAGATGACCTTTATGATCGTACTCTGATAAGCATCATTCAGAGCAGTAAAAGTATTTTACATGTATTAATGGTTAAAATCATAGTTCAAATATTGGTAGATTTTGTCAAAGCAATTCCTATCTTTATTGTTTTATCCATGATTAATCATATTAATTTTCCAGATGATTTTTTTAAATTAGTTGGGAGTATCGCTGCATGTATGCTAAGCATTATTAGCATGTATGGCTTTGGTTTTTGCTTATCCAGTCTCTGTTTTATTTTTAATCGTACATCTAGCATTACATCATTAATTTCTTACTTTATGCTATACTTTACTGGCATACTAGCGCCACTAAGTGGCATATTGAGGGAGATAGGGAAACTCTTCCCTTATTATACCTTGCGAAATTTCATCATTTATTCTTCATATCAGAGTGTATTTTTAATTATCATTTATGGTGCTATATATTGGTCTGTTGGAACTTTACTATTTGTTTTTTTACTGAAAATAGCTAAAAAAAGAGGGAGCCTTTTCCATGTTTAGTGAAATGAGAAGATATTTTAATTATAAAGTTCGATACCTATTTGATAGTATTTGTGAAATTAGTTATTCTTTGATTTTTCTTACTGGCATTATTGTTATTTTCGATAGGGATAGCTCGATAAATTTAATCCATTTTTTTATTTATTATTCGATAACTAATATAATGTTACTTGCTAATGAGGAGTTGGAATATGAAATTAGAACCAATCAATATACAAATATCAGGACAACAAGATATACTCCAATAATGATTTATATCACCCGTTCATTAACCTATTTTATCTGGTCAACATTTATATTTTCAATTTCAATTTTATTATCTTACCCATTTTTTTATAAGAAATTCACTATTCCTTCTTTAGATATGGTCGGTCTGATGGTAATTACAGCACTTAATTGTATTTCATTTTTGGTGATTTATGTCTTGACAATTAAGTTAACTGAACGTTTTAAAAGAATCTCGGTCTTATTAAATTTATTTAATACTATTATGTTATTTTATTCAGGCCTAGTATTTCCAACTTCATTTGCTAGCTATGCAGATTTGTTGGATATCTTTTTGAATTAGATTCGAGATTTAAATGATACGCTCAAAGTGTATCATTTCAGCATACGAAGGTTATGGGAGTGGAAAAGAACTCCAACAAACGAAAAAGCGTTCGTCTTCGCTATCTTATTTCAAGGCTCAGGCCTGAGGTTGGGAAAAACTCCTATCCTCTTCTTTGTATGTTAGCCTGACGAACAAGATGCAGTGGATGGAAGCTTGGACGTTACTTGGAAGAATTTCAAGCTATTAAAGATTATTCCGATAAGCCTAGTGAAGCTTCTATTAGCCAGTTATGCCAATTGCTTGGAGTATCTCGTTCCAGCTATTACAAGTGGCTCAATCACAAAGAGACTACATCTGAGGAGACAAATCAAGACCTACTCCAAACACTCAAAGACTTACACAAAACACATAAGGGAATTTTAGGCTATCGTCGAATGACACGATTTGTTAATCGAAAACTGGGGACAACTTATAACAAGAAGCGAATTCGTCGCTTAATGCGTATCCTTGGTATCTCATCAGTTATCCGTCGTTCTAGAGGCTATTGCACCAAGACCAGCTTTGTGACTATCGAAGAGAACATTCTTAATCGAGAGCTTACAGCTCAGTCACCTAATCAAAAATGGTGTACAGATGTGACCTTCTTGCAGTATGGACGAGGTTGTAAGGCTTATTTAAGTGCTATTAAAGACCTTTATGACGGCTCTATCGTGGCGTACCATATCAGTAAGCATAATGACAATCCTCTTGTTATGGAGAGGCTATGGAAGCTCATCCAGATGCCACACCAATCATCCACAGCGACAGAGGAAGTCAATACACTTCACGGGAATACCGGATGGTAACGCCCCAATATCAGATGACACGCTCTATGTCACGAGCTGGTAAATGTATTGACAATGTGCCAATTGAGCGTTTCTTTGGTCACTTTAAGACGGAATGGTATGATTTGAAGACTTACAAGACATTTGAGGAATTGGTCACTGATATTGATGACTATATCTATTTTTACAATAATGAACGATTTCAAGAGAAATACAACGGCCTTGCCCCTCTTGAAATGAGGAACAAGGCCGTTGCTTAATCTTTTATTATTTCATTGTCCACTTGACAGGGTGCAGTTCAATATGTCCCAGCCTCTTTTGGTTTATGTAACGTTAAGTTGGTTTCGCTCCGCAGGTGTGAAACAAGTCATAACCCATCGTCTAATGGTTGGTTATAATTTAGTAGTATTCCCCTTGTCGGTAGTTCCAGGAGTTGAAGTGGTCAGATAGGTGCATCATGATTCTGTCGATGTCAAGGCCTTTGCGGATCACGACTGGGCAAGGTTCGATAGAGCGGCTGTCTTTACCTTGTTCGGGGATGAGTGTGCCGTCTACGTCGACCATGGAGACCATAACCCCTTGCTCGTAGCGGGTTTCAATGGTCTTGTCTGGCTGGATAGAAGCCACGTAGTCGTCGGCTTCGATGATGAGGTCCACCTTAGAAGCGATACGCTCCCCGATACCTTCGACCTTACCGCGGTTGCCCTTACCAGATGGGTTGGCAGAAGAAGCGTAGACCATGCGGCCTTCTTTTTCCCACATTTCTTTGGCAATCTGCTCACCAGCCACACCGAATTTGATGACAAAGCAAGAGGTGCCACGGACATCTGTCATCAGCTCTTCACGGCCGTCGCCATAAGCTTTTAGCCTCTCATAGGCTTCAGGCTTCCAAGGGAGGATGCAACCGAGCAGGATATCCTCATCCCAGTGCTTTTGGTAGAAAGCGTCGATTTCTGGTGTCATCTGGGCTAATTCGCGAAGCTCATCCATGCTGCCACACAGAACCACCCCCGGTTTATTACGTTTGCGCTCTTTGGCATCAAACTTGCGCTCCAAGCCAGCCTTATCAGCGGTCATGATAATGTAGCCCACCTTAGTTGGGCAGACAATGACGCCTCCCTCTCCACGAATAATCTCAAAGCCTTCTTGTGACAGTTGGCCATCCCAATGAATTTGTTTCGTCATCTTTTTTCTCCTTCAAACAAATAAAAAACTAAATTTTCAGATAATTCATATTATACCAAAAAAAGGCAAAAAAGCAAGAGAGAGAAACGAAAAAACTAGAAAAAGTTTGTGCCGTTGGTCTTCCAACTTCAAGAATGGTATAATAGGTGGAATCAAGGAGGAAGTCATGAAGAAGTTGGTTCGATTCGTAATACTTGGTTTAGTGCTCGTGGGGGCAATCGCCTATCCTAAACTGGAGAAATCCTTATCGGAGTTTAGGCAAGCCCAGGTGAGAAAGCAGCTAACAGCGCAGCTGAAGAGAGATTCGGCGGAGAATGCAGCAGTGATTCAAGACGGAGAAGCCCGCTTTGGCCAACGGTTTTACTATCAACAATTGAACACGGAGGAGAAGGCGGATTATATCCGCATTGTTGAAAGTTTTGAGAACTTTGCCCCTACGGTAGAAACAAGAATAAGAGATACTGACACTCTTTCAAAAATTTACCTAGCGGTAGCTTATGACTTTCCTGACTTTTATTGGTTGACAGAGACTTCAGAACTCGATTTGAGTTATCACCGTTATCCTGCCGGTGTGAAAGATACCTATCAGGAGTTGCAGGCATTAGCAGATCAGGTTATCGCTGGGATGCCAGATGGTAGTGACTACGACAAGGTGAAATACCTCTATGAGTTCATCATCCACCAAACAGACTACCATACAGAAGCTCTGGAAAATGACGAACTTGCCTACCAGAGCCAGAGCATGCGGAGCGTTTTAGTCGATCGTTTGTCAGTCTGTGCAGGCTATAGCAGAGCCTTTCAGTTCCTTTGCCAGAAGGCTGGGATTGAATCGATTTATGTGGTGGGTGATATTGCTGCTTATGAAGAAGATCATGCCTGGAACCTGGTCCAGATTGACGGCCAGTATTATCCCGTCGATGTGACTTGGGGCGATCCTGTGTTTGAGTCTAGGGTTGCTGACCAGCCCATGGAAACCATCAATTACGCCTATCTTTGTACTCCAAAAACTATCTTTGAAGCGACACACAAGCCTTGGGGAAGCTTTTGGCAGGCGGCAGGCCAGGAGATTACCTATCCTGATATAGCAGACACAGGTTATAACTATTTTGCGCTTCAGGGAAATTATTTTGAAGATTACAGCCAAGAAGTTCTTGGAGCAAGAATAGCCCAGCAATTAGGTCAAACGAGTCAAGATACAGTAGAGGTTCAGTTTGCCAATGGTGAATTTTTTAAGGCAGCGGTAGCAGATTTAGAGGCCCAGGATTCCTATCTCCATCATTATCTGATGGGACTTCCTCATTATCAGGGGTTTGAATTTCGCTATGACGACTATACCTATGTGATTAGTGTGAAGTTGATAGGGGCTTAAGAGATATTGGCACTTGGCTCTATTTCACTTGTGAAGGTTATTTGGAGTTGCCATGCTACTGATCAGGAGGACCGTTGAAGCAACAAGGGCTATGACCATTGGTCACATGTAAAAATGGAAACTTTGGGATATGGAGTGGTTTTGTTGTCTGATTGATAGGGGGATGCTTTAGTAGCTGCATTTAACCCTCCGTACTTAGATTGTGAATCTCTTACTTATCCAATGCTTTTTGGAGGTGGGAGAATACAAGGAAAAGCCCTAGAATCGCGGTTTTCAATAACTGGATTCTAAGGCTTTTTTGATGATTAAAGTTCTTGCTCAGTCTCAGATTGGAAAGTGAGACCAATTAAGATTCTCTTAGCTTAATCTAAACGTTCATTAACTTTTAACTGTCTGCTACTTTTTGATTGATAACAGGTTTTAAAACGGCAATTTTCCTGCGAAGGCACCCATGCTTTTTTCGGTTGCTTGGGTGATTTGCTGGAGAGCGTCGTTAACAGCTTGTAGAGTCATGTCTTGCAGGGTTTCAAGGTCCTCTGGATCAACCACTTCAGGTTTAAAATCGATGGATTGCAGTTGCTTGTCACCTGAGAAAGTTGCAGTGACTAAGCCTTGGGCGGATTGACCAGTAAAGTGTGTTGCAGCGAGCTCTTTTTGGCTTTTCTCCATTTGTTTTTGGAGTTTTTGGGCTTGTTTCATGATATTATTCATATTCATCATAGGGATTGTTCTCCTTTTAAAGTTGGTAAGAGTGTTCATTTTCGATTGGGAGCTGGATACTGGATTGCTCTAAGTCTAAGTCAATCGTCCAGTCGCCGTTGTCACGAATGGTGTGCTCAAAGTCAGTTGTGTAGATGACAAGACGCAAGGTGTCACCTTTTTTCAACTTATAGATGGTCGGCTGGAGTTCAAAGCTCACTTCTAGCCAGCTGTCAGCAGGAACAGCTTCAATGGTCATAAGGTCTTTGCGATTTTGCAGGTTGAGATGGCCCTTGGTTAGCACACGATGAGGGGTCTCAGGCATAGGCAATTCGCGCAGGTCCTCTTGCACAAAATTTCGACCGTTGTCCATGGCTCTAGGAATGAGTGGCATCGGAATTGAAGTGATTCGCTTGGCTGGCCCGTAATCCAGGAGCTGGGCAGAGATGAAACCTTTGTTGGTACTGGATTTTAGGCGAAGGTTGAGCTTGGCTCGGCCGTTGATCCAGCAATCCTCTGTTAACGTCAGATCAATAGTTGCTTGATTAGCCTGATCGGTAAAGAGGTCCTGCTTGAAGCTATTGAAGTCCTTGCTGTAGCGCGTGAAGGTTTCTTCGGGGTAGTGGTTGGCGATGCTCATCTGGCCTTGTCCTAGAGATAGGCTGATAGATTTATCACGACCAAAATGGTCTAAGACTTGCCAGGTTTGGCTGGCGGTATTGTCTTGCCAGATCAGTTCGGGCAGTTGGTAATGATTGTCATAACCCAGAAGTTTTCGGCTAAGGAGGGCATTCATGCTCTCCCTGAAGTCAATGGACTGCCAGTTATTCATGTAAACATGCTCTCCTAAATGGAGGAAGAGATGCTTGGGGTGCTGAGGATTCAAAGCCTTAAAGACCTTGTAGACATGGATGGGTTTGACATTCCAGTCTTGAAGGCCATGAGTATAAACGACCTCAGCGGTAATACGATTGACTTGAGGGAGGTAGTTACGGTCCTGCCAGAATTGACTGAAGTCCCCAGAATGACGGTCCAGTGCCTGAGACAGGTCTGTCATAAAGGCTTGGTACTTAGCCTTGTTTTTGAGGAAATCACCTGCTTGTAGACTTTTGGAGTAGGTGAGGGCTGCCAGACTATCTAAATCTTCTCCTGGATAACCACCTGGGCTGACGACTAGACCATTCTCACGGTAGTAATCGTACCAAGACGAGATACCTGCCTCAGCGATGATCACTTCTAACCCTGGGACACCAGTCGTTGCGAGAGCGGTAGAGAGGGTTCCAAGATAGGAAAGCCCAGTAGTGGTTACTTTACCAGATGACCAGTCTGCAAGGACCTGCTTATCCCTGCGATGGCTGGTAAAAGCGACAGCTCTGCCATTGAGCCAATCAATTACAGCTTTGAAGGATTGGACATGGCGGTAGTCTCCGCTAGTGATGAGGCCGTCGGAGCCAAGAGTCCCAATTCCCGAAACGTAGATATTGGCAAAACCTCTCGGCAGGAAAAAGTCATTTAGGGTAGTAAAGCGTCCTTGATAGGTAAAGGTTTCCTCAGCTTCAAAAGCTTGTTTGCTAGGAGCAGTTCCTTCCAACACGTTAGGCTGGTTAGGAGCCGTGACTTGAATTGTGCCAGGTTCTTTAAGAGCTAGCTCATCTTCCATGTTATAGAGGGCCTTGTCGCTAGCAACCTCATTAACTCCTTGCTGATAAGGGCTATTGGTCATCATGCTAGGGATTTTACCATTATAGCGTGGTCTGATAATGTTGACCTTAACGAGGTCAATTAGCCCATCTTGATCGGTGTCTAGACCCGTTTCAACATAGACCACTTCACGAATCAAATCATGGGTGGTGAAGGTTGCTAAGGCTTTCCCATTAAAGAAGTGGTAGGTATTATCTTCAGGAATTAAGCCCTGAGCGACGAGGTGATCAATCAGAGTATTGCCTGATTTTTTTCGACAATTGAGCAAATGATAGAGACGCTCAATACCATCGGTCGCAGTGATGGGGAAGTTACTGTCCTTTAAAAAAGTATCCAGATCTTCAAAGTCTACACCTGGGACAAATCCCAAAATTTGTAGGGCTACTCTGTAGAAAATAGCATCTGTTAAGGCTTGGTCTGACTGAAAAAAGCTCAACAGGTCAGTTGATGGATCGGCTAGTAGGGTCGATAGCGGGTAGTCGGTGTCCTGATAATTGAAAAATGTTTTACGGACAAAGAGTTCAAAGTTTTCCTTGTCAGATAAGGTAGGATCCAAGTCAAACCCAAGTTGAGCAAGTTCTTTGAGCATAGTTTCTTTAGGAGTTTGAATATAGGAAAATTGATTGTAACGCATAAATTTCCTTTCTTTTGAAGAATCACCTTCTATTATACTGGATAAGTGGCGAATTGTCTAAAAAATGTGCAATTGGACTACGCTTATCCCCGGAAAGTGTGTTTTTGCTAGAGGGCCGAAAATATCGGCGTTGGTCTTGAAGACCTTGCAAATGGGAATAGCTTTCTGCGAATAGGAATTGTTCATGCTCTACGGTTTTCATTGGTCATCTATTCCAGTTTTGTAGAAAATTTCGCTAAAAACTGGGGAAGAGCCGTTAAATCCTTGTCAAAAAAAAGAATTTTTCTTAGAATAAGAATTATGAAAAAAGTAGATACGATCCAGACGGTTGTTCCCGTTTTAAAAGTAAATAATCGTGCCCAAAACCTAGCTTTCTATGAGGACGTTTTAGGGCTCAAAATCTTGCAAGAAGAAAATGCCTTTATTGATTTAGGTGGTCATGGTGAGCGGACCGTGCTATTGACATTAGAAGAATCACCATCTATGCGGACGCGTCAGGTCAGGGGGGATTCTAAGTTGGTTCGGCTAGTCTTTAAGGTAGCTAACTCCCAAGAAATTGAAGCTCTATTGGCCAAAGGCGTCTCTTACCAGACACTGTTTCGCGGTCAAAACGGCTGGGCTTTTTCGGCGATTTCACCTGAAGGCCATGAAGTTTTACTCCACAGTGAAACCTCTTTGGAGGACTTGGAGCCTGTTGAGGCAGTCCCTAGCTTTGACAACCCCTTAACGGTATTTTTGGGGGTTACAGTGCTCAAACTAGACCAGGTTATCATCAGAACACCCGAGCCAGATAGTAGTCAAGCCTTTTACCAATCCCTGTTTGGAGATCAGCTTCCAGTTTCCTTTTTATGGGGACAAGGGGAAGATTTACAAGCGGATAATAGTTTGACCTGGGATTTGGTAGGATTTGATATTCAGGCCAGCCCAGACCTTGCTCTAGCTGAGTTGAAAACCGGTCTAACTAATCAGGGATTGGATGTTTTTCTAGACAAAAAAGAACGCCTTCTCGCCCTAGAAGACCCTAACCGCCTAAGTCTGAGTTTGCGACGATGAAAGCTATTCTGGATAAGATCGAGCGCCAGATGGAGCAGGGCTTGTATTTAGGGGCGAGTCTGTCGGTCTATCGTCAGGGGCAATGGCAGAGCTTCTATCTTGGGACTCAAGATGGGGAGCGGGCAACCTGTCCTGACCTTGTCTATGACCTGGCCAGTGTCTCCAAGGTGGTTGGTGTTGCTACGGTCATGATTCAGCTGCTCAATGCTGGCCAGCTGGATCTGAATGCGCCTTTGAAACTCTACCTCCCAGACTTTGCAGACCCTTTTGTAACTCTGCGTCAGCTATTGACCCACACGTCGGGGATTGATCCTTATATCCCAAACCGGGATAGCCTTGATTTTGAGGGCTTGCGGACGGCTATCCTAGGCATCAGGGTGACAGATCAGACCTCCTTTCACTACACGGATATCAATTTTATTCTGTTGGGTTTCCTGTTGGAGCAAGTTTTGGGCCAATCATTGGACCAAATTTTCCGCGAACGGGTTTTCATTCCTTGGCAGATGTCAGCAACCTCTTTTGGGCCTCGAAGAGAGGCCGTCCCAACTGTAGCTGGTGTCACAGATGGTGAAGTACATGATCCCAAAGCCAAAGTTTTAGGCAGCCACTGTGGTTCAGCGGGTCTTTTTTCAACCCTTAGCGACCTGCAAATTTTCTGTCAGCATTACCTCAAAGATGATTTTGCGAGAGACCTCTGGCGGAACTATGGAAGTGTTGAAAAAACCAGAACCCTAGGCTGGAATTTGGATGGCGATTGGATTGATCATACCGGCTACACAGGCCCCTTTGTCATGGTGAACCGTAGCCAACAAAAAGCAGTCATTTTTTTGACCAATCGCACCTTTGCTTATGATGACAGGCCCCTTTGGATTGAAAAACGTCGGGAATTGCGCGATGTGATTAAAAGCGTCCTTTCTTAATTGATAGTAGATAAAAAACAGGTAAAGAATACTCTAACGAGATAGCTATATCTGTTTTTTTGTTTTAAACTATTAGTTGTTAAGATTGTTTTATCCAAAGGGATGTCGTCCAAAGGGATGTCGTCCAAAGGGATGTCGTCCAAAGGGATGTCGTCCAAAGGGATGTCGTCCAAAGGGATGTCGTCCAAAGGGATGTCGTCACAGAAGAAAGGAGAAATCACGTGACAGCAAAGAATAGAAAAGAGCGCTACAGCCTTCGCAAGTTAAAAGGGGGCGTAGGTTCTGTCCTTGTCGGAACCCTTCTTTTAACAGGGACAAGTGTTGTTATGGCAGAGTCAAGAGAGGAAAAGCAGGCTATCGAATATCCAACTTACTGATTCAGGACTAGACGAACCTCAACTTGAGAGCCGAGGGGTAGCGATGGTAGGTAAAGAAGGGACGTGGGTCCATAACTCATTTCCCGATGGTCAAGGGATTATTGATGGGAACATTTTCCCAGGCCTACCGGAATCTAAAGATTTGCCATCTTTCCCAGAGACTTTCAGTGGCCCAGAAGTTGAAGAGCAAGAGGGACCTGGGAAAACAGAAACTGAAGAGCAACCAGAAAAACAAGAAGGACCTGTTGAGCAACCGAGAAACCCAGAGACTACCTTTCCTGCTCCTCCAACATTGAAATTAGAGAATGATTCTGTCATTGTGACGCCTCCAGAGGATGAAGATGTGGTGGCAGTAGAACTTGGTGGGTTCTTCATCTTTGATGAAGATAGTCAGGGATATCTTTTTCCTAAAGCTACCAAATTTTCTGATGAATGGAAGTTATCTGGTATGGGTAGGTTGAATGGTATTAAACTTGATCCAAAAACAGGACAATGGACTATTCCCCTAGGCTCTCTTGTGAAGGGGGAGCCACTTGACGCCACTGCTGTGTATAAAGATGGGAAGCAATCAGAGAGGAGGAGTATAGATATTCCTGGGGTAGAACCTACCCCATCGCCTGAGTCTACTCCCGCACCCGAGTCTACTCCCGCACCTGAGTCCACTCCCGCGCCCGAGTCTACTCCCGCACCTGAGTCCACTCCCGCGCCTGAGTCCACTCCCGCACCTGAGTCCACTCCCGCACCTGAGTCCACTCCCGCGCCCGAGTCTACTCCCGCACCTGAGTCCACTCCAGCACCCGAGTTTACTCCAGCACCTGAGTTAACCCCGGCGCCCGAGTCTACTCCCGCACCTGAGTCCACTCCCGCGCCTGAGTCTACTCCCGCACCTGAGTCCACTCCCGCGCCTGAGTCTACTCCCGCACCCGAGTCTACTCCCGCACCTGAGTCCACTCCCGCGCCCGAGTCTACTCCCGCACCTGAGTCCACTCCCGCACCTGAGTCTACTCCCGCACCTGAGTCTACTCCCGCACCTGAGTCCACTCCCGCACCTGAGTCTACTCCCGCACCTGAGTCCACTCCCGCGCCTGAGTCCACTCCCGCACCTGAGTCCACTCCCGCACCTGAGTCTACTCCCGCACCTGAGTCCACTCCCGCACCTGAGTCTACTCCCGCACCTGAGTCCATTCCAGCACCCGAGCCTACTCCCGCACCTGAGTCAAGAGGTTTAGGAAATTCTAAACAAGGTCTTTCAGAAAAAGAGAAACAGGTGATGAGGCTTTTGGAAGGCGCTTACACTATTTTCTTGTACACGGATAAAGAGAGAATTGAGTATCCTTTCCATGGAACACCAGAAGAATTGGAAAAAAAGATAAAGGAGACGATTACAGCTTATAAATCTGGGCACTATCCTTACGTGGAAAGATTTCAAAATGACAAACGTGTGCTTTTGCAATTTTACAAAGAAAAATACCTGTTGAGAGTAATTTCTGGCGATGAAGGCAGTCGCCAGCAGGTAGAGACTCCTTTCTACGATAAGAAAAAACTGGAAGATCGTATCCAAGAATTGCAGAATGGTGCAGATGGCTATGATGTGCTCAAACAAGAGGACGAGGATAAAGATAAGAAGTCATATAATAAGCTTGTCACCTTGACCTTTACACGAAAGGTTGAGAAGAAGATTGAGCCTGAACTGCATGAGGAAAAACCATTCTTCCCAGAAACGGAAGTACCTAAGCAACCAGAGGCACCTAAGCAGCCAGAAGCGCCAATGCAACCAGAGGCACCTAAGAAACCAGAAGCGCCAATGCAACCAGAGGCACCTAAGAAGTCAGAAGCGCCAATGCAACCAGAGGCACCTAAGAAGTCAGAAGCGCCAATGCAACCAGAGGCACCTAGGAAGTCAGAAGCGCCAATGAAACCAGAAGCGCCGATGAAGCCAGAGGCACCTAAGCAGCCAGAAGCGCCAATGCAACCAGAGGTACCTAAGCAGCCAGAAATGCCAATGCAACCAGAGGCACCTAAGAAGTCAGAAGCGCCAATGCAACCAGAGGCACCTAAGCAGCCAGAAATGCCAATGCAACCAGAGGCACCTAAGAAGTCAGAAGTGCCAATGCAACCAGAGGCACCTAAGCAGCCAGAAATGCCAATGCAACCAGAGGCACCTAAGCAGCCAGAAATGCCAATGCAACCAGAGGCACCTAAGCAGCCAGAAATGCCAATGAAGCCAGAGGCACCTAAGAAGTCAGAAGCGCCAATGCAACCAGAGGCACCTAAGCAGCCAGAAATGCCAATGAAGCCAGAGGCACCTAAGCAACCAGAAGCGCCAATGAAATCAGCTGTGACTCAAGCAACAAGGATGGCTCAACCTCAAAAGGCAGAGCAGTTGCCAGTAACAGGTGACTTGCCATCAGCCTTAACTTGGTTAGGAGGCAGTCTGTTCGGCTTGTTAGGTCTTGTCCATAAAAAGAGGAAAGATTAAAGCCGATCTCTGTATGAACTGCTCCCTGTCAAGTGGACAATGAAATAATAAAAGATTAAGCAACGGCCTTGTTCCTCATTTCAAGAGGGGTAAGGCCGTTGTGTTTCTCTTGAAATCGTTCGTTATTGTAAAAATAGATATAATCATACCTGTTGTGCTAGTTAATCAATCGTAAGCAAGGAAATATTTTAAACTGAACCCAAATTCACTATGACTGCTTTTGAGCAAAAGAGAATAGATAAGTCAGATTGCCTCGGTTTTAAATTTGAGTGATTGAAGGTTTCGGCAGCGTAAAGACTCAATCCCAAATCTCTCTAAACTTGAAAATACAGTCTCCACCGGTTTCCTTAATCGACTGACTTTGTAATTTTCTAGCCACGAATACCCCATCATGTTTTTTCTGAGTTGAGAAATTAACTGGATACCACAGTCTGCTAAATCGGCCTTTGTCTGTCTATCCACATATCCTTTATCTCCATAAACGATTGGGAATGGACTGTTTCTAAGTAGCTCCAAAGCAACATCGCCATCATAAATAGATGCGGGTGTGACAACATAATCAATAGGAAACCCACCATCGCTGACAAGAACTGAACATTTCAAGCCATAATAATGGATTTTCTTAGTCGCATGATAGCCAATATCTGCCACCTCTGATAACAAGGTAGCTCGCAGGTTGCGAATGGGTTGACATAGGGCACAAGGAAAGCTGTCAATCAAGCCGAACGAGCAGGTTTGACAGAGCTCTAAGACCATAAAATAGCGCATACGCTGAATAGTTTGAGCAAGATTTTGACAGATACGGCAAAATCGAGAGCGTTCTGGGAAGTTGTCAGGGAAGAGATTGTGACGAATCGCACGGTAAATGCTACTGGCCGTCCGGCAACCCTCTTGAATGGCCCAGAGATAACTAGCGATAACAACGACATCAGATTGCTTTTGTCGGTGGATGTTTCGCCGATTTCGAATCTCATGGGGAACCAATCGCTCATATAACGCGAGAACTTGGGTCACTATTTTTGAAAAAATAACTTGTGTTTGATTGGGATTTGCGAGATAATCATGTTGGCTTTGCATATCATTTCCTCATTTCGTGGTTGTTTTGAGTTTATGATACGCAACGTTTTTTGTTTTGGCTAGAATTAACTAGCACAACGGGTAATCTCTAGTTTTTCTTCTACTGATTTTGGACTTCTTTTTGACATACGAAAACTCCCCTTTTAGTTTCTAGTGAATTTTTGTTTTTTCACTGTCCACTATAAGGGGAGTATAGCACAAAGTTCCAGTCTCTTCTTTTTAATTTTTTTCAAACTTACCTTTCTAGCGATGTTTGTTTCGCCAGATTGTCGGAGATTCTTGATATTGACGTTTAAAAGCAATGGAGAAATTGAATTGATTGGAATAGCCTACTAATCTAGCAATTTCATGAAGTGGCATCGTCGTATTGCGAAGGAGCTCACAGGCCTTACTAAGCCGGTACTGAATGAGAAATTGTTGAGGAGAGATATTGAGTTCTTTTTTAAAGAGTCGGCTGAAATAATGTTTGTTAAGATTACAGTGATGGGCGATGGCATCAACAGTGATGGTTTCCTGGTAGTGCCGTTCGATAAA
Source organism: Streptococcus rupicaprae (assembly GCF_040545225.1). Lineage (NCBI taxonomy): Bacteria > Bacillati > Bacillota > Bacilli > Lactobacillales > Streptococcaceae > Streptococcus > Streptococcus rupicaprae. The sequence continues at coordinate 124,835 of NZ_JBEPLO010000001.1, forward strand.
ATTAAGGGCTTCGCGAATATAGAGTTCTTTGATATCGTTATGCTCCAAATGATGTTTGGTGGTAGAAGATTCGATGACAGCATTGATAAACAAATAGAGGTGTGAGATGATAAAGGCACTTCGTTGGTGATGATTTTTAATTAATAGGTTCAATGCTTCGAAAACAGGATTGTTTACAGGATCAGATGACTGTGTAAAGATGGGTTGGCGCTTGCTCAGACCAGCTGCTTTTAGAAAATGCTCACTTTTTAGGCCATCAAATTCTACCCACATGTATGACCAGGGGTCTATACTATCAGCTTCATAGCTACAAATCAGATCTGGAGAGATTAAAAATCCTTGGCCAGCAGACAAATGATAGGCCTTATCCTGTCCAGAAAGATAGAAGGTGCCTTTTCCTTTTGTAATATAGTGAAAGAGGTAATGTTGTCTTGTGGCAGGACCAAAGGAGTGCAAAGGGGCACAGTCTTCACGGCCAAATTGAATTGGGAAAAAATCAATGTAGGACTGGTTGTTGAAGAGGTAAAATTCGACCGATGACATGAACATTCTCCTTTTAAAAAGATATCAATTACCATTTACTATTATAGCATGAAATATGTATTTGTGACATTTTATATGAAAAAACAGAGTTGTTTGTCTAAAATAATATAAATTAAGTCAACTATAGGTATGTAAAAGGAAGCGTTTCCTTGGTAAGATAAAGATATAGGATACACTACCTGGCAACGGGTGAATAAAAGAAAAGGAGTCAATGCACATGTTGATGAAAAAATTAGGTCTGACTGTTGGGTTAGTCGCTTCAGTAGTAGCTTTGGCGGCTTGTGGTTCGAAGAACACAGAAACCTCAGAGCCTGCGGATTCTTCAAAAGAAACAAAGATTTCTTATGCTATTTGGGATTCTGGACAGGAGCCTGGTCTTCGTAAGATAGCTGATAAATTTGAGGAGGCCAATCCCAACATAAAGGTGGACATCCAAGTCGTGTCATGGGATGCCTACTGGACTATGCTAGAAGCTGGGGCGACGGGAGGTTCCCTTCCAGATACCTTCTGGATGCACTCTAATGAAATTTATCGCTATGGCTCTAATGAGATGCTACTGGACTTAGATGACTATCTTAAAGAGAGCAAGCTGGTCGACTTGAACAAGTATCCTGAAGGCTTGAACGAGATTTACAATATCAATGGTAATCAGTATGCCATTCCGAAAGATTATGATACCATCGGGCTTTGGTACAACAAAACCATGTTTGATGAAGCAGGCGTTGCTTATCCAGATGAGACCTGGGATTGGAAAACTTTGAAAGAGACTGCGAAGAAACTGACCAAGCCAGACGGTAGCCAGTACGGTTTCCTAGCTCCACTGATCAACCAAGAAGGCTATTATAACTTTATCTACCAAAACGGTGGTACCATTATTACAGACGATAAAGTATCTGGTTACAATGATCCTAAAACCATCGAGGCTCTTGAGTTCTATACTAGCTTTGTCAGCGAAGGACTTTCTCCAAAAGTAACAGAAGATAAGAAGAGAGCAGAGGCTGTACAAAATGGACAGGTTGCCATGGCGCTCTTTGGATCCTGGAACTTGGCTTCTTTCACTGAGAATGACTATATCCGTGAGAATTTTGATGTAGCTGTTCTGCCAAAAGGCAAAGAGCAATCCACTATCTTCAATGGTCTTGGTCATGCGATTGCGGCCAATACCAAACATCCAGAAGCGTCTTGGAAATGGGTTGAATTCTTGAGCTCAAAAGAAGGACAAGAAATGCAAGCCGAACTTGGTGTTGCGATTTCAGCCTATGAAGGTGCAGCCGATACTTGGGTAAACTCAAATGAACACTTTGCCATCAAGCACTTTATTGATATGGTTGATTATGCTCAAATCCGTCCATATTCCAACGCAACCTCTAAATGGGAAGATAAGGCTTATGAATTGTATAAGCCAGCCTACCTGGGAGAAGAAAAAGTCGCAGATGCTGCCGAGAAGATTGCTAAGATGATGAATGAGGAATTAGCAACTGAAAAATAAGTCTATTGGTTGAGGCAGGAGGAGTGGAGAGTTCCTCCTGCTTTCTTTTAAAAGGAGTCTATATGCACAAGAAAAAGAAACGCATTGAGGCTGTTTGGGGGCTGGGGATGGTTGCTCCTACCATCATTGGGTTGCTGGTCTTGAATATCATCCCCATTTTTCAAACCCTCAAGATGAGTTTTTACAAGAGTGGCGATTTTGGTCGAGGAGATATTTTTGTTGGTTTAGCTAATTATCAAAAATTGCTAGCAGATGGAGAAGTCTGGCAGGCCACCTGGAATACTTTGAAGTACACAGCCCTTGTCGTACCGATAACCATTGTACTGGCCATTATTTTGGCGGTGTTGTTAAATGCAAAGATTAAAGGGAAGCATCTTTATCGTACCATTTATTTCTTGCCTATGGTTGCTGCACCAGCTGCGGTCACGATGGTGTGGAAATGGTTGTACAATACTGATTTTGGACTGATTAACTATGTTTTAAGACAGGTTGGCTTAGGGCCTGTCAACTGGGTTGAAGACCCAAGAATTGCCTTGTATGCCATTGCAGTCATCGGTGTGTGGAGTACGGTTGGTTATTCTATGATTTTGATATTGGCTGGTCTGCAAGAAATCCCAAAAGATTATTATGAAGCAGCAAGGATTGATGGCGCGAGTTCCATCAAGCAATTTTTCTCAATCACCCTGCCGCTGCTGTCGCCGACTCTCTTTTTTGTCGTTGTGACCAGCATCATTCAGGCTATGCAGGTTTTTGATGCGATTTACATGATGGTGGGAATCACCAGTCCGGCCTATCAAAAAACAGTATCGTTGGTGTACCTGTTTTACAATAATTCCTTCAAGTATGCAGATAAGGGCTATGGTTCGACTATTATTATGTTGCTCTTGCTCATGATTTTGGCCATTACTGCTGTGCAGATGAAGGTTCAGAAAAAATGGGTTCACTACAATTAGGAGGACGTTTATGAAACAACAAAAACAATGGGCATCTATTGGGATTCATATCTTTCTTATTCTAGTAGCGTTAGGGATGATTGTGCCCTTTGTCTGGATGGTGCTGACTTCTTTTAAAACAGTAACAGAATCCACCCAAATGAATCCATTTCAGATTTTTCCTAGTCAGTGGCAGTTCAAGAATTATACAGAGGTCATTCGCTCTAATAATTTTGTCCGTTTATACTTTAATACGATCATGATGATGGTATGGCGGATTGTGAGCTCAGTCCTGTTTAGCGCCATGGCCGCTTATGCCTTTGCACGGTTGGAATTTCCGGGCAGAAACTTGCTTTTTGGCTTGGTACTCTTTCAAATGATGGTACCTCCGCAATTATTTGTCATTCCACAGTACTTGATGATTAATAGCATGGGGATGCGGAACTCGATTTTTGCTCTGGTCTTTCCAGGCTTGGTATCGGCCTTTGGCACCTTCTTGTTGCGGCAATTTTTTGCGGGGTTACCAAGAGAATTGGAAGAATCTGCGGAGTTAGATGGTTGCAATATCGGACAAACATTTTTCAAGGTCATGTTGCCCTTAGCCAAGTCGGGTTTGATTGCCTTGGGGATTTTTACAGCCCTCTTTGCCTTTAAGGATTTACTATGGCCTTTGATTATCAATTCTGAAGCAGATGCTGCTACCTTATCAAGTGCCCTATCCAAGATTCAAGGCGCCTATGCGGTCAATTATCCTCAGCTGATGGCAGCGAGTGTATTGGCAATTTGGCCCATGGTGGTGGTCTACATTCTCTTCCAAAAGCAATTTGTCCAGGGAATTGCCACTTCAGGTGGGAAATTATAGGAGGATACGATGGGAATTATTTTTAAGGAAGCGCAGAAAGAGTTTCATCTGTTTAATGATCAGTTGAGCTATATCTTATGCGTCTTGCCCAATGGTCATATTGGTAACTTGTATGTCGGAAAACGTGTGAGTACGGAAGATTCGTATGCTTATTTGCTGGAAAATCGAAACCGTCCTCTGACGACCTTTGTCTTTGAAGATGACGCGACCTTTTCTCTCCAGCACACCCGTCAAGAATACGCCTGTTACGGAACGGGAGATGTTGCCCAGCCGGCCTTTCGCATCGATCAAGAAGATGGGAGTAGCTTGTCGCATTTTGTCTTTGAATCATTTCGTATTTTTCCTGGCAAGGAAGCGCTAGATGGCCTACCTGCGACCTATGTGGAGGAGGAGGAGGAAGCGACATCGCTCGAAATCAGCCTGGTTGACCGCGTGACAGAGACCCGCCTGTACTTGTTGTATACGATTTATGAGAAACGTTCGGTTGTGACCCGCAGTGCTCGCTTTGAACAATGTGGTCCACAGACCATTCGCCTCAGTCGGGCCATGTCTATGAACCTGGATTTACCAGATGATCAGTACGATTGGTTGCACTTAGATGGGGCTTGGAGTCGGGAACGCCATCTGGTCAAAAACAGACTTCATCCTGGGATTCAGTCTGTCTATAGCTTAAAAGGAGCCAGTAGTGCAGAGCACAATCCTTTTATTGCCTTGCTTCGACCGACAGCAGACGAACATCAAGGAGAAGTACTCGGTTTTTCCTTGGTTTATAGCGGGAACTTCCTAGCCCAAGTAGATGTGTCGACCTATCAGCAAACCCGTGTGATGCTAGGGATTCACCCAGAGCGGTTTTCTTGGGAACTGAGGTCTGGTGAGAGCTTCCAGACGCCAGAAGTTGTCATGGTTTACAGTGATGGTGGACTAAACCAAATGAGTCAAGCCTATCATGCTCTCTATCGTCAGCGTTTGGCGCGAGGCGTCTGGCGTGATAAGGAACGGCCAATTTTGCTCAATAACTGGGAGGCTATGACCTTTGATTTTGACGAAAAACGGATCTTAACCCTGGCTCAACAGGCGGCGGATGTCGGTGTGGAGCTCTTTGTCATGGATGATGGCTGGTTTGGTCAGCGCAATCATGACCGAGCAGGTCTAGGAGATTGGACAGTCAATTTGGAAAAACTGCCAAATGGATTGACAGGTATTATTGACAAGGTTCATGCCATGGGCATGAGATTTGGCTTATGGATTGAGCCAGAGATGGTCAATAAGGATAGTCAACTCTACCGCAAACACCCAGATTGGATCTTCCATCATCCTAAACGTAGCCAATCACACGGACGTCACCAATTTACTCTGGACCTATCACGAGAGGAGGTCTATCAAAATATTTATGGCCAGTTGCATGGCTTATTGAGTGAACATGCGATTGACTATATCAAGTGGGATATGAACCGTTACATGGCAGAGGTGTTTAGTACAGCCCAAGACAGAGAGCGTCAGGGTGAGGTATTTCATCGTTATATCCTGAACCTCTATCGTCTCTATGAACAGTTAACCAACGAGTTTCCACATATTCTTTTTGAGTCCTGCTCAAGTGGCGGAGCACGGTTTGACCCAGGTATGCTCTATTATGCACCGCAGGCCTGGACCAGCGATGATACAGATGCCTTCGAACGCCTGTCTATCCAATATGGTACGTCTGTGGTCTATCCTTTGTCTGCTATGGGTTGCCATATTTCAGAAGTTCCCAATCAGCAAGTCCATCGGACGACACCTTTGTCAACACGGGCTAATGTCGCTTACTTTGGCGCCTTTGGCTACGAACTCGATTTGTCTGAGTTGAGTCCAGAGGAGTTGGAGCAGGTCAAGGAACAGATTGTTTTCTATAAAGGCGCTAGGAGAACCTTTCAATATGGAACCTTTACCCGTTTGCTTAGTCCATTTGACGGCTCTCATACTGCTTGGCAAGTCCTATCAGAAGATGGCCAAGAGGGATTTGTCGGGGTTTACAGAGGCTTGTTGCGGGCCAATGAAGGCAACTATCGCCTCTACCTCAAAGGATTGGATGCCCAAGCCTCCTATCGTGTAGATGGTGAAGAGGTATATTCTGGTTTATCACTGATGTATGCTGGCTTGCCACTTTCGCTAGACAGTTTTGAAGGGGGAGTTGCTGATTTTACATCTAAATTATACCGCTTAGAAAAATTATCATCACCATAAACGAATACCAAAAAGAGTTTTTCGTAAAAAACAATTTATCATTTGATAGTAGGTTTATTGGTAACGACTTTGTTCACTTTTTGATTTCAGCGGTTACTCCCCTGACTGTTGAAGTTATGTGGAGCGGGTTCTAAAGGTCCGAGAGGTCTTTGGCAGTGGGAAATAAAGCTGGCAAGTCAATGTCCAAATGGTTCGGTGGACAAGCTCTGAGGCAAGAGAGCGAAGAGGGCTGTTTTACGGTTCAGAGTTCTCTCAACGTTCTTTTCATCATCTTCTTGTACCGAACCTTTCTTAAAATTTTTAGCAAATCCATTGACAAGACAGCTAAATTATAATAAACTATTAAAAATTGCGAATAACTTTAACGATGTCCTGTGAGGCATGGAAGTTAGTCTGAAGAAGCATTCTTGATTTGCTAGCAAATCATGGTTTTTGATGAAACTTTCACTGCCGGGGAATTTTCCTCGGCTTTTCTAATAGAGTTGGTTCCAATTTAATAAAGGCAGACAGAGAGCTGCCATTAAAGGAGGAATAGAATACTATGTTGGGTTTAACACTCGATAAAAATAATCAGCGTGCGCTTGCCTCTGCCATTGTGGCGTCTGGAACGGATGACCTAAATGTCATGTTCTTGTCATTTTCGATGTCCAGTATCATCGCTGATTTAGCCATTTCAGGGGCCCAGGCTGGCTGGATTGCAACGATTACCAATCTTGGCATGTTGGTTGGTGGCTTAATTTTTGGTCTTCTGGCTGACCGTTACAATAAATTTAAGGTCTTGAAGTGGACCATTGCCATATTTGCGATTGCGAGTGGTTTGATTTATTTCACGACCAGCCTGCCTTACCTTTATCTGATGCGCTTTATCGCAGGAATCGGTGTCGGTGGCGAATACGGAGTAGCCATTGCCATCATGGCAGGGATTGTGCCTAAGGAAAAGATGGGTCGAGTATCCTCGCTCAACGGTATAGCAGGCCAAATCGGCTCAATCTCATCAGCAGTCTTAGCTGGTTTGATTGCTCCAGCCCTGGGATGGAAAGGGCTCTTCCTCTTTGGTCTAGCACCTTTGGCCCTTGTGATTTGGATGCAGGTCTTCGTCAAAGACGATGCAATCCTAGATCAAGGAGAAGCCGAAGAAAGCTCTACAGACTTGGTCAGCATCAAAGAGCTCTTCAAGACACCAGCTTTGACGGCACAGACCATTGCCCTCATGGTAATGACAACCGTACAGATTGCGGGTTACTTTGGCATGATGAACTGGCTACCGACCATGATCCAGACGAGCTTGGGGATCTCGGTCAAGGACTCCTCACTCTGGATGGTGACGACGATTCTTGGCATGTGTCTTGGCATGTTAGTTTTTGGCAATATTCTAGACAAATTTGGGCCGCGACCTGTCTACACTGTGTTCCTAATCGCATCAGCAGTCTGCGTCTACCTCTTCCAATTTGCTAATTCACAGCTTGCCCTGCTTTTGGGAGGTGCTGTTGTCGGTTTCTTTGTCAATGGGATGTTTGCAGGCTACGGGGCTATGATTACTCGCCTTTACCCGCACCACATTCGCTCAACAGCCAATAATATTATCCTAAATGTCGGTCGAGCAATTGGAGGATTTTCATCGGTGATTATTGGAAGAATCCTAGATGTGTCAGGTCCTTCCACAGTGATGGTTTTCCTAGCTAGTCTTTACCTGGTTAGTTTGGTGGCTATGCTCTCCATTACCAACCTCAAAACGCATCACTATAAAACCTTGGGAGCTAGCTCGTCTTTGGTCTAGAAAAGAAAGAGTTCAGTAGTGGGATAAGACCACTACTGATTTTTTGGGTGGTCATAATTCTTTACTGATTATCCGAGGAGGTCCTAAGGGCTCTTGAATGGGTTATTTGCTTAAGAATCGAAAGTGGCCTCTTTTCTTGATGAAGTCAGCTTGAGATTATTGGTACTTCATGGCTTTCAGTAGCGAAGAGAGTTTTTGACACAAGAAAACCAGATAGGTTGCAAACAGATAAAGCATGAGTTGGTTCGTCTAGGAATAGACTAGACGGCTGAAATACCAAGATTTCTAGTATTAATCAGACATATGGTGTAAAGGTAAGCTGCTTGCCCATATAAAAACCTATCCCTAGTTTTTAATTAGGGATAGGTTTTTTAGATTAGTTATTGATCAACTCATCAACAGAGTCATCCAGAGAGAGTACTTCGTGGAAGACACGTTGTGTTAATTCTGTTTTTTGTTCTTTAGTGAGGTATTTAGTGTTGACACAGTAACCAGAGATACGAACGATAACGTCTTCACCAGCCATGATCTTGTCATAGACATCTTGAAGGTCCATAACGTTCAAGTTGACGTGTTGGCCACCACTTTCAAAGTAACCGTCAAGGATGGTCACCAAGTTCTTCACTTGCTCATCAAAGGTCTTACCAAGTGCTTTTGGTGATACCTGAGTAGTGAGTGAGATACCGTCATTAGCGTGATTGAAGTCAAGTTTTGCTAATGAGTTCAAGTTTTGCAACCAACCACCACGAGATTTAGAGGTTGGGTTGGCACCTGGTGGGAAGAATTCAACCTTAGACGTGTTAACAGAACCATCTTCGTTGAGGAACACCCCACGGTGAACAGGTGAGTTAGCAGTTTGTTTAGAGTAAGCCACGTTTGAGGTGATGGTCAAGATAGACACAGCTGCCTCAGCATTCTTATAAAGCTTGTGACGGTTGAGGCGAGTAAAGAAGGCTTCCATCAACCATTTGGCAATGTCATCTACACGGTCATCGTCTTCACCGTAGCGAGGGAAATCGCCAGTTACTTCATAGTCGTAGATAAAGCCGTCTTCGTCACGGATTGGTTTCACTTGAGCGTACTTGATGGCTGAGAGTGAGTCAACAGTGTTCGCGAAACCACAGATACCAAAGCCCATATTAGCACGAAGGTGGGTTGGCAAGAAGGCCATTTGGACTGCTTCGTAGTTGTACTTGTCGGTCATGTAGTGGATGATGTTCATCGCATCTACGTAAGTGTCTGTCAACCAGTCAAGAGCTTTTTCAAAGTTAGCAATAACTTCATCGTACTCAAAGATTTCTGAGTTGTTTGGCTCAACCACATCAAAGACCTTGTAGTCTTTGTGAACATCGTCGTAACCGTTGTTCCAAGAAGACAAGAGGGCTTTCAAGACGTTGACACGAGCACCGAAGTACTGGATGTTGTGTCGTTTGTCTTCACTTTCTGGGTCAAGTGGTGACACACAGCAAGAGATACAGGACATTTCACCGTAACCGTCTTTGGCCATGGTCGTCACACCTTCGTACTGGATAGAAGAGTGCTTGTGGCTCATCGCCATACAGTAACGACGGAAAGCGTATGGCAATTGGTCAGACCAGAGAACGGTCAAGTTTGGTTCTGGTGAGTTACCGATGTTGTCAAGGGTGTTCAAGAAACGGTAATCCATCTTAGTGACACGGTGACGGCCATCGTTCCCCATACCAGCCATAGAAGTAGTCAAGAAGGTTGGGTCACCGGAGTAAATTTCGTCAAAGGCTTTGGTCCGAGCAAATTTCACTGTACGGAGTTTAAGAACGAAGTCATCGACAAATTCTTGGATTTCAGACTCGGTGTAAGTACCGCGAGCCAAGTCACGTTCAGCATAGATGTCAAGAACGATTGGCAAACGGCCCACAGAAGTCGCAGCACCATTGATGACACGGCAGACTGCCATGAAGGCGATGTTAGTCCATTGGATGGCTTCTTTGGTATCAAGAGCTGGACGACGCACATCCACACCGTAAAGGTCACCGAGTTTTACAACTTGTTGAAGCGCTTGATATTGAAGGTTGATTTCTTCACGAAGGCGGATAGACTCTTCGTCGATTTCAGTGATGGCATTCCAATCAGCTACCTTTTCTTCCATCAAGTAGTCCGCACCGTAAAGCGCTAAACGCGCATACATCCCGATGATACGGCCACGTGAGTAAGCATCTGGAAGACCAGAAACGTGGTGAGAGTGGCGGGCGCGACGGATGTCAGCTGTGTAAGCACGGAAGATCCCATCGTTCACGGTAGTCGCATGCTTGGTATAAATCTCATGCAAGAGTGGATCTGGTGTGTAGCCATTTTCGATCAATGTAGTTTCAGCCATACGGATCCCACCGCGTGGCATGAAGTTCAGTTTAAAGAGCTCATCGTTCTGAATACCAAAGATAAGTTCACGGTCTTTGTCAATGAAACCAGCAGGAATATCAGCGATAGACGTTGCACGGTCGATGTCCATTGGGAAACGAGTTTCTTCGTAGTGAGCCTTAGTTTCTTCAATAATTTTCTTGATATGAAGAGAACGCTCTGTTGGCCCAGCAAGGAAGCTCTCATCTCCATCATAAGGAGTATAGTTTGCTTGTACGAAACGAGAAACGCTGGCCTTGGTGCGCCAGTCATCGCCTTGGAAACCTTCCCAGGCCTTGGCAAAAACATCTTCTGTCACATTTTTGGTTTTAACAATTGTTGACATGTGATATCCTTCTTTCTTTTTTTATTGCTTTTACAGTTCCTATTATAGCACTCAGGAACCGTTTGCACAAGGCGAAGAACAGCTAAAAAACAATAGTAAACGCTTTCTTGTGTTATTTATTTTACATTGACTAATATGGTTAAAAACCTCACTAAGTTTGATAAGTGAATCACAGAACATTAAATAATCTTTGTTTCAAGAATATTCTGTCAGCAATTTGCATCTTCAATGGTCAAAAACGGTATTTATCCAAAAAGAAAGAGACGTCTAAAAAATGGCTTTAGGAAGTGAAGATCTGGCTGATAAAAAATTATAGTTTACAAAGAAGCCTTGTACCGAGTTCCTAGCATCAATACCTATTTTCTTCATGCTAGGATGTGTTGGTTGGATGCTATTACCTGACATCATTTGTCAATGGCTGGCTTTTCTAGAGCAAGTCTGGTCATATTTTCCGTGATCCAGGTAAGTTTTTCTGGCCACCATTATCAAAACGAGGTGGCTGTTCTTCTGTTTTTGCCTCTAGCTTCAGCGCTAATTCGAAAAGTGACGTCTCACAAGCAAACCTTGGCGACCTCCCTTGTCCTAAGGATACTACTTGCCCTGCTCCTTTATTTCTGATTCTTGCTTTTTAATGGCTTGTATGCTGCGGGGTGCAACCTTAGCTTTTGCTCATCCCGCGATTTTTCTGATTTGGCTAGATCAGGGGATTTTTTTGGCTAGGAAGGTTAATAGGAGGTCGATTTTACCAATATTTGCTATACTAGTGATAGAGTGGAAAATCTCAGTTAGAAGTGGGATGTAGCCTTGTCTTGGTAACGATGTAGGAGGAGCTATGCTTATTTTCCCTTTGGTTGATGATCGGAGCCGAAAGATTATCCATATTGACATGGATGCTTTTTTTGCGGCCATTGAGCAAAGGGATAATCCGACGCTTAAGGGGAAACCGGTTGTGATAGCCAGAGATCCCAGACTGACTGGTGGGCGTGGGGTGGTGTCGACCTGTTCCTACGAAGCACGGACCTTCGGTATCCGTTCGGCCATGTCTGCCAAGGAAGCCTATCAGCGCTGTCCGCAGGCGGTGTTCATCTCAGGGAACTATGACAAATATGTCCAAGTAGGCCGGCAGGTGAGAGCTATTTTTCACCGGTATACGGATGTGGTTGAGCCCATGTCAATTGATGAGGCTTATCTGGATGTCACGGTTAATAAGCTGGGGCTCTCGTCTGCTGTCAAGATTGCCAAACTGATTCAACGAGACATTTGGGAGGAGTTGCATTTGACGGCTTCAGCGGGGGTCTCATACAACAAGTTCCTGGCCAAAATTGCTTCTGACATGGAAAAGCCCCACGGGTTAACGGTTATCTTGCCTGACCAGGCGATGTCTATTTTGGCAGAACTTCCCATCCAGAAATTTCATGGTGTGGGGGCAAAGACGGTTGAGCGCCTAAATGCCATGGGAGTCTATACAGGGAAGGACTTACAGGCGATTTCTGAGATGACTTTGATTGACGCCTTTGGCCGATTGGGCTACGACCTTTATCGGAAGGCCAGAGGGATTTCCAACTCGCCTGTCCGAACAGAGCGCGTGAGGAAGTCCTTGGGCAAGGAGAGAACCTACAGCAAGTGGCTTTACAGGGATGAGGACGTGATCAAGGAATTGGGCAAGCTGAGTCAGAGGGTGTCGGAGAGCTTGGTGCGTCATGGCTTTCAGGGCAAGACCATCGTTCTGAAGGTGCGTTATGAAGATTTTCACACCCTGACCAAGCGAAAGACCCTTGACAGGGGGATTCATGGTGCGGAAGAAATCGCAGAGCTGGCCCAGGCCATTTACCAAGGTCTGGAGATCCAAGGTGGCGGTATCCGTCTCTTAGGCGTAACGGTCACAGGTCTCGAACCCTTAGGACAGGATCAGGGGATTTTGGAGGATCCGATTTAGGTGACAAGCACAGTCATAACCCTTTGACGGCAGATAGGAAACCAGCACGGATGCTATAATTGTGTCACCTTAAAAACACTTTTGGAGACTTGAACTGTTACGGCGTCAGTATCCTCTTTGGCTCTCTATCGCTCCTATTGCCCATTTTTAAAGTGGGAGCATAAAAAATCCCTTTATTTTTTTCCAGACAAGAAGCAGGGGGATTTTGGGTTTATGACTTTAAGTCTGTCACGTTCCGTAAGGTGCGCGTCTCTGGTTATACCCAAAAACTTCAAACGCTATACAATAAAGATGTTTATGCCTATTGCATAGCGAAAGGAGAAGAATTTTCCAGTGGATGATTTCTTCATGAGCCTAGAAATAAGAAGGCGAATTAACATGATATCCCACTTGTCAAACTGAGCGCGAAAGCATATAAAGATTCCTTTAGGGATAGTGGTAAGTAATACAAATGCCTCTTTATGAGGCTGTTGATGAGTCAAAAGCGGGTGAGGTTTAAACAAAGTGAAAACCAGCGCCTTTAAGCGCTGACTGATAGTGTGGGCTTATAGCTCTTATACAAACCATCCGTTAGACGAGTGGGGATGACTTTTTTAAAAATTAATATCGATTAAATAATGAATTAAGTTGACTTAACAAGTAAGTGGTGCTATACTGGAAAACAAGAGAAAAGGCTTGTTAACAACTTTTTCGAACCAATTCTACTGAGAAATGGAATCCTCTTTTGTTGGAAAATGTGTTCTCAAGAATTGCGAGGAAGAATAAACTGAAAGAGCTCGCAGTTTATTGTGTCATCATTTGTTTTTATTTAGTTAGGAATTGATATGAAAAGACAACAGATTATTTATTTAGCGACTGTTGCAACCTTGTTGACATCACAGTTGACTCAACCGATTCTTGTTTTGGCTGAAGAAACACCTGTTATAAATTCGTCAGTGGAAGCCCTTGTCGGCACTGGTGAAACGCTGCCCGAGGATAGTCGTTCAGAAGCTGGCACGACTTTTCCGGGCCTTGAAGCAGAGAACAGAGAGACAAGTCTTGGTAATGAGGCTGTGTCGGTAGGGAAGGTTCTAGTCGATAATGGTGTGAAATTTAAGGTTTTGAGTTTAGGCGAGCACCCAACTGTTCAGCTAGGAAATGGGCTGTACCCCATTGAATTTAAAAGTGAACAAGATGGTCAGCCCTATACCGTGCCATCTCAAGTGACGATTGATGGCACAGCCTATACGGTTACCGCTATCGGTGAAGAGGCCTTAGCTTACTATGCTGATGAATCTGGAATGCTGACCTATTACCCTTCGGCTATTACCATACCAAAAGGAGTTACCCTCATCAAGAAAAATGGCTTTAAGGCTAGCAATGCACGAACGATTGCCTTTGAAGCCGGCAGTCAACTGCAAACGATAGAAGATGGTGCTTTTTCCTTTACCAACCTACAAAGTTTTCAGCTCCCAGCCTCTGTTGAAACCATAGGAAACCGGGTCTTTAATTTCAATGAAAGTTTGAAAAGTTTTACCTTTGAAGAAGGATCACGCCTAAACAGTATCGGAAATGAAGTATTTTCGAGTCTACCCAAATTAGAAGAATTGACCCTTCCCAAAACCTTAAAAAATATTGGGGAAAAACCATTTGCTTTGTCGTCTGGTTTGAAAGCTGTTTATGTAGCAGAAGGAAATGACAGTTACGAATCGCAAGATGGTGTTTTGTATACTAAGGGATTAGACCGTTTGATTTATTATCCTGCTCAAAAACCAGGAGATAGCTTTACAACACCGAATGCAACCAAGGCTTTATCACCTTATGCATTTAATAATAACACGACTTTAAAGAAGATTACCCTTGGAGAAGGGATTGAAGAAATTCCAACCTTTACTTTTGCAACGACTATCAATGTTGAAAGCATTGCATTGCCAACTAGTCTGAAAAAGATTGGACGTCTTGCTTTTTATGAAGATATGGAATTAAAGGAATTGACGATTCCAAATCAGGTTTCGGAGTTTGAAGTACACCCATTTAACGGATTGCCAAAGTTAGAAAAAATCACATTTGGAAAAGGAGTCACTCATCTCCCAGCGAACTTTTTATCTGGAAATTTGGATTCTTTAAAAGAAATTCATTTCTTGACAGATAGCTCAGACTGGAAAGTAGAAGCTAAGAGTTTAGCCATTCCAGCTGAAACGATCATCTATGTGCAGGAACAATCCATTGCTGATACCTTGAAACCGCACTTAGAAAAAGGCAACAAAATAATTGTAAAAACTGACACAGGAACAAAAACTGAAGTCAAGACAGAAATCAAGCAAGAAACAATCCCCTTTGACACCAAAGAGGAACAAAATCCAGCATTGCCAAAAGGGGAGCGCCGAATCAAGACAAAAGGCCAAACAGGAGAGGTAGCTATTACTTATGAAGTGACCTATACCGATGGCGTGGAAACCAGCCGCAAGGAAATTAGCCGTCAGGTTGTTAAAGCAGCCGTTACAGAAGTTGTAGAAGTTGGCACAAAAGAATTGGCACCAAATCCTCTTGTTTCTACAAAAGAAGAAGTTCTGAATAGCCCAATTCCCTTTGACACCAAAGAGGAACAAAATCCAGCATTGCCAAAAGGGAAGCGCCGAATCAAGACAAAAGGCCAAGCAGGAGAGGTAGCTATTACTTATGAAGTGACCTATACCGATGGTGTGGAAACCAGCCGCAAGGAAATAGGTCGCCAAGTGGTTAAGGCCGCTGTTACAGAAGTTGTAGAAGTTGGCACAAAAGAGATAGTGGGGAATACACAGCCGAGCGAAGGAAATGGAGATGCAAATGGCATGCGCCAAACGTCCTCTAACCAAGCAAAAGCAGGAGACACTACTGGTAGGAGAGTGTTACCACAAACAGGTACCAAACATAGCCTTTTCCTGAGCCTATTGGGTGGAATTGGTTTAGTTTTATTAACTGCTTACGCTTTCTTTAAAAAACGTTTTTCATCTTTATCGTAACCAGAAGAAAAACCATTTAGTTTTCTATTGTGTTAAAGAGGCTGGGCAAAAACTAGTCTCAAGATAGAAAAAACGAGCATTTCCGCAGTAGGAGATGCTCGTTTTTCCATGTCATGGTTTATAATTATTATAACCACAAAACAATTAGAAAAGTGAAAGAGAGCAGCATAGGCGCTGGCTGGTGATGTGGACTAAGATTTGATAGAAGATAGTTCAGCTTTTAAAGAATTGAGCAATCAGTTCCTCGTCAAGCCCAATCATGGGGTCAATCGTGAGATAGTTGTCTGGCGTCAGGCGGTATTCCGTGGGATCGGTCAGAGCTTGGGCAGGTGCTTCAGCTTGATCTGGCCTTGTGCTTGCTGGTTGGTCTTCAGGGACAGAGACAGACGTGCTCTCTCGTTGACTCTGCTCTTCAAGGGACTCGATTGGTCCAAAGCGCTCAATTAGATAGGTTTTGCGGGCAGTTCCCCTGGTCTGGGTAGCGTGCTCAAAGGCGCTGTAGTGGCCGAGCAGGATCAATTTACTCTTGCTACGCGTGATCGCAGTGTAGAGGAGGTTGCGCTGGAGCATGCGCCGATTAGCGTTGACTAGGGGCAGGATAACCACGGGGAACTCACTTCCCTGGGACTTATGGATAGACATGGCGTAGGCCAGAGTGATTTTGTACCATTCGTTTCGTGGGTAGGTTATTTCATTGCCGTCAAAGCTGATGCTGATTTCATCCTGCTTGCTGTCACTGTATTTGGCAGGTAAAAGGTTGGTAATATAACCCAAATCGCCATTGAAAATATTGGCCTCGGCATCGTTAACCAGATGGATGACCTTGTCCCCCTGGCGGAAGCTGAGGTCGTTAAAGGCAAAGGACAGCTGCTCATTGGCTAAGGGATTGAGTTGCTCTTGCATGAGGAGGTTGAGCTGATCAATGCCTGCTGCTCCCTTGTACATAGGAGCTAGGATTTGAATATCCCTGGACGGGATGCCGCTTTTTATGGCTGCGCTGACGATGCGACTGACCATCTGAGGGATTTGCTCAGGCAGGACCTCGAAATAAGAGCGGTCAGCCTTTTTATCACGAAAATCGGGGGGCAATTGACCCTGGCGAATGTCATTGGCCAAGGAGACGATTGTCGAATCCTGGGTTTGACGGTAGATGGTCTTCAGGGCAATATGGGGGATTGTCTTGACCTTGAGTAGGTCAGCAAGGACCTGGCCAGGATTGACGGACGGCAGCTGGTCGCTGTCGCCTACGAGAATAAGCTGCGTATTAGGTGAAACATGGGTCAGTAGTTGATTGGCCAACCAGGTGTCTACCATGGAAAACTCATCGACAATCAGGAGCTCTGCGTCTAGATAGTCACTGAGGTAGCTGACCTCGTCCGCAGAATCCCCCGTCAGGCCCAAGTGTCTGTGAATGGTAGCAGCAGGAAGGCCTGTCAGCTCATTCATCCGCCGTGCTGCCCGACCTGTCGGGGCTGCCAGCATAATAGGCAAGTCTCCTGTAGACCGTGTCAAATTGATGCCGTGAAGGCGGGCGTAAACTGCGATTAGGCCATTGATGATGGTTGTTTTCCCCGTGCCAGGGCCGCCTGTCAGGACAAAGACAGGCTGGTTGATGGCTTCGGTGATGGCAGACACCTGTAAGGGATCGTACTGGATGCCGAATTGTTTCTCTAATTCTACTAATTCTGCCCGGATCGCTTCGGGTGTGAAGGTCTCTTGAGGGACTTGATTCAACAAGCGGTTGAGGTGCTTTTGAATCCCTTCTTCAGAAAAATAAAGGCTGTTGTTAAAAATCTTGGTGTCAATCTGCTGGACACTTCCCGTCTCGATTAGGTGCCCAAGCTCTGCGGCAACGGCTTCTGGCGACAGTTCAACAGGGCGGGCCTCTTCTAAGAGCATCAGGCAGGCTTCTAGGAGGTCTCTAGCCTCCACATAGGTGTCTCCGGTCTCCATAGATCGCTGTAAGAGGCTGTGAAGCAGGCCTGCTCGGAAACGTTCAGGAGCATCGCTGGCAATATCGAGGCTTTCAGCAATGCGATCAGCCAGCTTGAAGCCGAGACCGTGGATATCGCTGACCAGCTGGTAGGGATTTTCCTCAATGACCTGCAAGGTGGTCTCCTTATAGGTATCCTGGATTTGGAAGGCTAATTTATTAGGGATCCCGTACTCAGCCAGCTTGGCAAGGATCATTTCAGTCCCGTAATTGGCTCTCAACTTTTCTAGGAAATTCTCCCGAGCCTTTTTGGAAAGGCCTTGGATGGTTTCGAGCTTTTCAGGTGCCGCCAAAATCTGGTCAATGGTCTCGTCCGAGCCGTAGGTTTCGACAATGCGTTCAGCTGTTTTGCGGCCAATTCCCTTGAAATGGTCGCTTGAGAAATATTTGACCAAGCTCTTGGTGCTAGGCTTGGCGCGTTCGTAGTGAGAGATTGCCAACTGCTGGCCGTAGCGGGGGTGGGTGACCAATTCACCAAAAAACGTATAGTCCTCTCCCTCAATGACCTCAGCCACCGTTCCAGTAACGATAATGTCAAGGTCATCAAAGTCTGGACAGTCCGTTTCTTCGATGGCTAGCAGGATAATTTTATAGAAATTGCTGGGATTTTCAAAAATGACTCGCTCAATGGAGCCTGAGAAAAAATAGGTCATGAGATCCTTTCTATGAAATAGGAAAAAATGGATTTAGAGGCTTTTCTTATGAGAAAACCCAGCGGGTTAACCAGCTGAGTTTATCCTATCTTAGAAAAGTTTAAACTGAGGAATAGGCCAGAACCTCAACTTGACCTCACCGACCAGGCTCTCTTCAGAGTAGGTGCCGACATGGCGGCTATCCTTGGATACGATACGATCGTCACCGACTAAGAAGTACTGGTCTTCTGGAACGGTCACGGTGAACTCTGAGACAAAGTTACTGTCTGTAGTGAAGCTAGGTGATTTCTGGGCTAGCTCTTGGAAATAGGAGTTGTAGCTGTAAGTGGCTTGCAGTTTATCCTTTTGGAAGGCGGCCAGATACTCTTCTAAATAAGGTTCGTCAACCACTTGGCCGTTAATGGTTAACTGATCATCTTTAAAGGAAACAACATCGCCTGGCATGCCGATCACTCGTTTAACAATCTGGGTCAGCTCTCCCTTGTCGTCGACTGAATTAGCCACCACAATATCAAAGCGCTCGATTTTCGTGTGGAGTAGGACGATTAATTTATCTTGATTGGTCAGCGTTGGATCCATGGAATGGCCATCAACGGTCACAGGATTCCAGAGGGTATAACGTGAGATAACAAAGAGGGTCATAAAGAGGATAAAGCCTCCCCACTCTTTAAGGAAATTTACAGGATTGAAATGGCGTTTTTTTCTGCGTGACATAGGTTAGGGTCTCCTGAGCAGGTTTTCTGCTTTTTCTGTGTTTTTAAAATGTAGTTTAGCGGTCTGTGCCAGCCCAGCTCGGCCGTAGGCTGCAAGGAGTTGACTGGCGACCTTGTCAGAAGCAGTGCCAGCGCCGCTAGGCAGCTGGTAGCCGACCGCCTCTCCCAAATCTTTCAATTGATTCAGAAAGAGACTCCGAGCAATAATCGATGAGACGGCGACTGCCAGGCATTGTCCTTCGGCTTTCTCAATCAAGGAGACGGGCTGACTGAAGTGGTTGGCTTCTTTTTTGAGGTACTTGTGGTAGTTGGCATCACTGGTAAAGGCATCAATGATGATCTGCTGCGGCTTTTCAATCTTCTTGAGCAGAAGGAAAATGGCCTGATTGTGAAGGGCGACCTTGACAGAGACAGCGTTATACCTGGCTGGGACGACTTCGTTGTACTTCTGTGGGGACAGTAGCAGGGCCTGATGGTCAATCTCTTTTTCTAAAATTGGTGCCAGTTGGAGGATTTTTTGGTCAGTCAGGGTTTTTGAATCCCCGACGCCCAAGGTTTTAAGGCGTTGGTGTTGATCAGGTCTGACAAAGCTTGCTACTACAGCGATTCCTCCGAAATAAGACCCATTGCCCACTTCGTCAGAACCGACGGTGGTCAGACTTTGATTGATTTGAGCCGTTGGCTTGGCCTGTTTTGGTGACGGGGCTGTTTGCCAGCTGCTGGCTAAGGCTGCAGCTTCCTTGCCCTGAAAGAGGACTTTACCAGTCGTATAGACGCTGATACTGGTCGAATGAACCTTGAAAAAATGGGTTTTATAGGGGTCCTTGTGGGGAACCGCAAATCCTTGATAGGTCTGGACCAGCTGCTTAATCTGTTCACTTGTCAATTGCAGTACAATAGGATTCATGCTTTCTATTCTATCATAATTTTGAGAAAAAGCCCTTGCGAAATAGTCAAATGCTTAAAAATAAGGTATAATGAGGGGTGAGGTAACTTATGGCAGATTTAAATCGATACAAATTTACATTTTCAGATAAACAATTAACGCTGACAACCGAGCATGACAATCTTTTCATGGAAGAGATTGAACGCGTGGCCAAGGAAAAGTACCAGGCCCTGCAAGACGAGATGCCGACAGCCGACACGGAGACATTGGCCATTTTACTAGCGATCAATACCCTGTCGGTCCAGTTGGCGCGTGAGTTGGAGTTTGACAAGCAAGAAGAAGAGCTGGCCCGTCTGCGTCGGAAAATGTTGGAACAAATTCAAACCCCCGACAGTGCTAATGAGACGGAGGTGAAATAGATGGTGACACTTGTCCTCTTACTGATCCTAGCCTGGCAGTTTTATATTGGCTATCGCAGAGGTCTGGCTCTACAAGGCTTTTACTTTTTGGGAAGCTTGATTTCACTCTTTGTAGCTAGTCTCTACTATCGGAGCTTGGCGGACTGGCTCTATTTGTGGGTGCCCTATGCTAGCCCTGCAGAAGGCGCAAAGACGATCTTCTTTGACCAAAGCAAGATCTTTGATTTAGACCAGGTCTTTTATGCGGGTCTAGCCTTCTTAATTGTCTATCTGGTGACCTACTGTCTGGTGCGTTTGTTGGGACTTTTCTTTCATTTGACGGATTTGGATACTTTGGACATCGGCTACTCTAGACTAGCTGCTGGTATTTTATCCCTTCTTGTGACATGGATAAGTCTGGAGATGGTCTTGACGATACTGACGACCATTCCCATAGGCATGGTTCAAGATCGCATTGCAGGAAGTTGGGTAGCGAAAGTCATGCTCCACACGCCGATTGTGTCCCAATTCCTCAGAAATCTTTGGGTGACCAAGGTGATTGGTGGTTAAGTTACTCATGTGCTATCACTTATTAGGGAGCAAGAAAAGAGAAGAAGGAATGTCCTAACCTCTCTTGTTCTACTTCCTTTTTTAATTGTAAGGATGAAAAATGAATCAAAAAATTTTAGAGACCTTAGAATTTGACAAGGTTAAGGAACGGTTCCGTCCCTTTTTAGCGACTGCTCAAGGTAATCTAGAACTGGATGGGCTCTATCCTGTGGCTGAAGAAAGCCGTTTAAGGGTTCTTTTTGCAGAAATGGAGGAGATGGCAGAGCTGTTTATCGCGTCGCCTCATTTTGCGATTGGAGAAACGACAGATATTGCCAATGTCGTGGGTCGTCTAGCTGTCGAAGGCCAGCTCAACATCGATGAATTTCTGGCCCTGAAGCGAGTCCTGGAGGTCAGCAAATCGCTCAAGGATACCTACGAAAACTTGGAAAATGTTGAACTGGACCAGCTGAAACGCTTATTTGAAAACATTGAAGTCTTTCACCACTTACAAGGGAGTCTACAAGCTATCAATGATGGGGGCTTTGTTGAATCTTTTGCCAGCCCTGAGTTGAGCAAGATTCGCCGCAGTATCCAAGAAAGTGAAAACCAGGCCCGGCAAGTCCTTCAGGACATTCTCAAAAAGCAAGGGGACATGCTGGTTGAGGCCATTATTGTCAACCGTAACGGTCGTAACGTTCTTCCGGTCAAGAACACCTACCGCAACCGAATTCCAGGGGTCGTCCATGACATTTCAGCTTCTGGGACAACGGTTTACATCGAGCCGAGGGCCGTTGTGGCTTTGAACGAAGCGATTACCAATACCAGGGCAGATGAGCGCCATGAGATTTATCGGATTTTGACTGAGCTGTCGAACCTGGTTCGTCCCCATCATCAGGCCTTTAAGAACAATGCCTGGTTGATTGGCCATTTGGACTTGGTACGTGCCAAGCATTTGTTTGCTAGAACCTATCAGGCCACAGTCCCTGAGCTATCAAAGGAGCGTGCGATCCAGCTCTTAAATGTCCGCCATCCGCTTTTGGAAAACCCTGTTCCCAATGATTTGCATTTTGGAAAAGACTTAACAGCCATCTTGATCACAGGTCCCAACACGGGTGGGAAGACTATCATGTTAAAAACCTTAGGGCTAGCTCAGCTGATGGCCCAATCGGGTTTGCCAATTCTGGCCGATTCTGGCAGTCGTGTCGGGATCTTTCGGCAAATTTTTGCGGACATTGGAGACGAACAATCTATCGAGCAGAGCCTGTCGACCTTCTCCAGCCACATGACCAATATTGTCCGTATTCTTGAGCAAGTGACAGAAGAAGATCTGGTCCTTTTTGATGAATTGGGAGCCGGGACGGATCCTCAAGAGGGAGCGGCACTGGCGATGGCTATCTTAGAGGATTTACGCTTGCGCATGATCAAGACCATGGCAACGACCCACTATCCTGAACTAAAGGCCTATGGCATCAATGCGACTCACGCTGAAAATGCCAGCATGGCCTTTGATACAGAAACCTTGAGCCCGACCTATCGTTTCTTACAAGGTGTTCCCGGCCGATCCAATGCCTTTGAAATTGCAAGACGTCTGGGACTGTCTGAAATCATCGTCAAGGAAGCGCAGGCTCAGACCATCGGTGACAGTGATGTCAATGCCATCATTGAAAAACTGGAACACCAAACCACGGAGAGCCACAGGCGTTTGGAACGCATCCGAGAGGTGGAGCAGGAGAACTTGAAGTTCAATCGTGCCCTGAAAAAGCTTTACCAAGAGTTCAGCCGAGAAAAGGACAGTGAACTAGACAAGGCCAGAGCCGAAGCGCAAGAACTAGTAGAATTAGCCCTGGCAGAGAGTGAGCAAATCCTCAAAAACCTCCATGACCAAGCCCAACTCAAGCCTCATCAAATCATTGAAGCCAAGGCCCAACTCAAAAAACTGGTCCCAGAAGAAGTGCGTCTGGCCCAAAACAAGGTCCTGAAAAAGGCTAAGAAGAGTCGTGCGGCCAAGGTCGGTGACGATATCGTTGTTCTAGCCTATGGCCAAAGGGGAACCTTGACCAAGGAATTGAAGGATGGCCGCTTTGAAGCACAAGTTGGCCTGATCAAGATGACCCTCAAAAAGGAGGAGTTCGATCTTGTTAAAAAAGAAGCCGATTCTCAACCGAAAGCCAAGCCAATCAGCGTGGTTAAGCGGAGCAATGTTAAGGGGCCTTCAGCCCGCTTAGACCTGCGAGGCAAGCGTTATGAGGAAGCCATGCAGGAGCTGGATGAATTTATCGATCAAGCCCTCCTCAACAACCTAGCCCAAGTCGACATTGTCCACGGTATAGGTACGGGTGTTATCCGAGAGGCGGTAACCAAGTACCTGCGCGCCAACAAACAGGTGAAAAGTTTTGGGTATGCACCCCAAAATGCTGGAGGTTCTGGCTGCACTATTGCAATTTTCAAATAGAGGTTTGAGGGTGTTCAAATGCAGCAAGCTCTGCTGGCATTGATGGCAGTCAAAGCAGATAGCTCATACTCTTTGAAAACAAAGACAACTCTTGTCAACTCGTTTCATGAACTCCAGTTCTGTCATCAGCTTCCTTATCCTAGGTTAGTTTGATTTTCTCTGAGTATCAGTGTTCACCTGACCCCATTCAAAAAGCAAGTGAAGTAATCCAAATGGCTACCTCACTTGCTTTTTTACAATATGCCAGTTTTAAAGTTGAGATGGCGCCCCTTAATGGCTGACATCTGTGTAGGAGATGTAGTAGCGAACTCCCTCATAGGTCACATAACTGTACCAGAATTCACCATTCTCGCTGAAATACTTGTCCCAGAAGACACTTTCGCCCTTCGGATAAGTCATGACTGGCCCCATTGATTTGTCAGGCTTGGCATAGACGGGTGTGTCTTCGATAAGGTTTAAATAGCCACTAGTAACTTCAACGCTTCCTTTATCCTCTTCTGGGAAGAAGGGTAAGGGCTCCTGAGCGCTAGAAACACGGTAGAAGGGATGGTTTTCTGCGACGAGACTCTGGCCGGAGGTGATCACATCCTGTTGGAAGGTTAGGCCACCAGGACTCTTAACGCCTGCTGGGATCATGGTAAGGGCTGCGCCGCCTGTTGGAGCATTGGTAGGATTAATGCTGAAGTAGAGGACATTATCTTTGAGGGACTGGTAGGTAAGTGTTGTGTTTTCTGTCAACAAAGCGTCAGGAGAAAAGACCAGGGTCTCTCCCAAATCGTTTTTCCAAGTCCCTGCAAGGCTAGTAAAGTCTCCTTGACTGATGGCCTGGGGATCTAGATTAGAGTTGCTTGCAGACGTATCAGTTGTTGAAGGCTTTGTAATCGCTGTCTGAGATTTTGTGGTTGAGCTACTGGCCGAAGTTTTTGATCCTTCAGAACTGCTTGTTGTCGTAGTTGATGGTTGCTGTTTTTCAGCTACCTTCTCAGCGCTAGACTTGGTACTGGTCACTGGCTCAGCAGCCTTTGAGCCACAAGCGCTCAATAGCAAAAGGGCACTGAATAAAGTGACTGTTTTGTGAAACATTTTAAACATAGGATTTCCTTCTGGTTAGTTTCAGTGAAAGAACATCTCTTCCAAGGCTTAACGAATATATTCCCATTATAGACTTTTTCAGGCATAACCGCAACAAAAAAGTAAGCTTTGCAACAGTGAGAGACGTTAAATTAGGGACTGGCAGGTCTTTGTTTTTCATGGTAAAAAATCTCAGCTTACACTGCTCCTGACGTTAGAAATGAGACTAGAGGGATGCGGACAATAATTCATTCTTTTTGAAAACCAAAGACAGCCGCTAAACAAGCAAAAAGAGGCTGGACTCCCTGACCCAGCCTACCTGTGGATGTGTCTGCCTTGGAAAACGAGTCAGCTAGAGCTTGCTTGCGATTTCTTCCAGCAGGGCAATGATTTTCTTGATGGATCGGACAAAGAATATGACCAAGGCAACCAAACCAATGAAAATGAGTAGTTGGAGCAAGTAGGCCAAATCGACCAAGTTTCCAAGTGTCATAGGCAATCTCCTTTCCTTTGAGAAGGTGTGCGACAAGAGCTGAGACAGAGGAATTTTCCCAAGACCAAATGAGCCCGTAGAATATAAGTTAAAGAGCTTACACCGTGCGGTAGGGGATGTTGACGCTCCCTATAAGTTCAGTATACTTCTGTTGGTTCAAAAAGTCAAATATCCAAGAAAACGCTTAATCGTTTGACACGATGAGGGCGTGATTTTCTTTGGTTCTGTTAATCAGCTGGTGATAAAATAAATATTGGAAGGAACCTTAACAGTGTCAGCGATTTGGCAAGCTTTTAGTAAACGAAGCAAGAGCCCGTAAGCGTTATGACTTTCTATCAGAAGCTTATAGCTACTTAGGACTTTGCCAGCGTGATGAGAGCCTGGTGGAGCGGGGATTAAGGAATTTAGAGGCTACAGAGGAACAGGACCTCTGGCAAGAGATGAAGGCCTATGTAGAGGCTGATCGCTCCGAAATCTAAGCCCTATCTCCTTTTTGCCTAATCCCGTAGCAGAATTGAGACAAATGGGCTAATTTAGTGTAGAATGGCAATAGACTAAAGCTAAAGGAGATAAACCTATGGTACAAGCAGTAACAGACGCAACCTTTGCGCAAGAAACCGCTGAAGGATTGGTTTTAATTGATTTTTGGGCAACCTGGTGTGGGCCTTGCCGCATGCAAGCGCCAATCTTGGAACAATTATCCCAAGAAATCGATGAGTCAGACCTCAAGATTCTTAAGATGGACGTGGATGAGAACCCTGAAACAGCCCGTGAATTTGGCATCATGAGCATCCCAACCCTTCTCTTTAAGAAGGATGGCCAGGTCGTAAAACAAGTGGCCGGTGTTCATACCAAGGACCAAATCAAGGCCATTATTGCAGAAATTGGTTAATCAGAGATCTAAGACAGGTCGGTGATTGACCGATTAAGAAAAGGTCGGTAGTTCCGGCCTTTTTGAGTGTTCAAGAAAGAGGTTAGCTTAGCTCAAATTGAGGGATTTTTGGTATAATAGATGGCAAATATCTTCTCATGAAAAGGAGTCTCCGATTGGCATTTTTAGAAAAGTATCTGTCTCGTTTTAATCTGGAAGAAATCGTCAATGAAGGTCTGAGCAAGCTGATTTCCTTACTCTTACTGTTTTTGGCCTTCTATATTTTGAAAAAAATTCTTCATGCAGTGGTCCAGAGGATCATCAAGCCGTCCTTAAAATTGACCAACAATGACCTTAACCGACAACGCACCCTGACCCGCCTGATTGAAAATAGTCTGAGTTATATTCTCTACTTTTTCATGGCTTATTGGGTCTTGAGTCTGATCGGTTTGCCAGTTTCTAGCCTGCTAGCGGGGGCGGGAATCGCTGGGGTGGCCATCGGTCTAGGGGCCCAGGGATTTCTGTCGGATTTGGTTAACGGCTTTTTCATCCTTTTGGAGCATCAATTTGATGTGGGAGACTCAGTTGTTCTGACCAATGGGCCGATCAAGCTCTCAGGCAAGATTTACAGTGTTGGCGTGCGGACGACCCAGGTCAGGGATTCGGACGGGACCCTGCACTTTATTCCCAATCGCAATATTCTCGTCGTCAGCAATCAGTCCCGTGGGGACATGCGGGTCCAACTGGACCTTCCTCTGCCTCTCGGGGCAAATCTAGACAAGGTTTACAAGGTACTTGAAAAGGTCAATACGGACCTGACCCCCAAGACTCAGATCATTACCCAACCACCGACCATCATCGGTCCTCAGACTCTGAGCAATGGCCAATTTGTCATTCGGGTCCATTGTTTTGTGGAGAATGGCAAACAGACAGAGGCCTATCAACTCCTCTACCGTAAGTATCAGGAGGCTCTCAGTGAGGCAGGCATTCGCTTCGCGCCCTCCAATATGATGTAAAAAATTCAAGACAATCTCTAGCGAGGTTGTTTTTTGTATATTCTTTCGTCTACTTAATCGTTTTTAGAGGTGGCGTTATCTATTATTTGTTTATTTATCAACGAGCCTTCTATGGGTTTGGTGATTTCAAGGAATAAAAATTCAAAAACAACTTGAAAAGTTTTATAATTATGTGTATAATACCTTTTAAACAAATGACAAATTTGTTGAGAACCGTGAAATATCTAACAGAAACCGTTTTCTTGCATGGATATAATAGAGGTGTAAGAAAACAATAAAACGGAGGTTTTTATGGAAAAAGGTAAGTTTTCTAAGAAAATAGTTGGCTTATCAGCTTCATTTTTACTGGCCTTGATGGCCGAAGGAGTGATTAATCCGGTTGTTCATGCGGATGATTTAGACCCCAATGCTACCGTCAGTGTAGTTGACGGAAGTGGGGGAGAACTTGTCCCTGCACCTCAAGAAGAACCAGTAGCTGACACAGAGGCTTTGCTAGCCCCATCAGCGTCCACGTCGGCAACAGCTGGGGCAGAGCCAACTAGCGGGACTGTTGAACATTCACAACCATCCATTCCAGAAACGGCAGTTGAAACAAGCGGTGAGCAGCCAGTTGCAACAGACCAGTCTGCGCCACAACCAGTAGCGGCAACGGCCTTGCGCAATGCATCTACGCCTAGTGCTGAGGCTCCTATCGTGCTAGATGAGCAGGAAGTCTATATGTCTGAGAAGGCGCGTTTGGAAATCACCTTGGATACTTCTGAAACCAGTCTCAATTGGTCGATTCCTGCTCTACCAAAGAATACCTACGTTCATCGTAGCCATTTAGCAAATGGTGATCCAAGGCGTAATGACCCCAGTTATTTGGCGAATCCCTACATCGGACCAGAATTGGTCACAGTAGCTGAAGAGAGCTCTGACGGCTCTGTTTACAAGGCTAATATCGATTTAGAAGCTTTGTTTGGCGAGGATCTGAGCCTGAGAAGCACCACCAATATCCGCCGAACCTATCGAGATTTTATCGGGAGCTATACCCTTGAGGGGCGCAATGCAGCAGGCGATTTGATTGCGAGCAAGCTCTTGCATTTGAAGCCTTATCCGAGTTATGAAACCTATGAGGAAATGGTCGCAGCAACAGATGGTGCGGCTCAGAATCACGCGCCGGATCGTTATGCAACGATTGAAACGATTGGGACTAGCGCTGAAGGCAGACCGATTCGGATGGGAATAGTAGCCGAGAAGGCCCAGGATTTGACCGATTACCTCGAAAGAATCAGTCCTGTGATGCTGAAAAATCCGGAAGCACTTTTGAAGCAACTTCAATCTGGCAACCTAACCTATAAGGTTCCGATTATGATTCACAATACCCATGCGGATGAGCAACCAGGCATTGATGTGGTTTCTAAACTCTTCCAAAACTTTACCCAACAAGATGAATTCCGCTTTGTAACGACAGATGGTCAAGGGCAGTCCCAAAGTATCACACTTCCTGTCAAGGACTTATTGAAACAGGCCTTTTTCCTCTTTAACTTTACTGAGAACCCTGACGGAGCTGTTCACAACTTCAGAGGTCTTCCAAATGGACTTGATATTAACCGAGATGCTGGTTTCCAGACCAGCCCAGAAGCTAAAGCGGCTGTTGCCCAAATTACCAAGTGGAATCCACTGGCTCTCTATGATATTCATGGCTTTGTGAAAGAATTTCTGATTGAGCCTGCCACACCACCACATGATCCAAACTTTGAGTATGATTTGTTATCCGATAGCATGCTGGAGCATGCACACCACATGGGACGGGCAGGGGTAGCTAACTCCAAGTATAAGGAAACCAATCCGGACAAGGGGTATATTATTCCTAAAATAGACTGGGGAGAAGGTTGGGATGATGCCTTCTCAGGTTACACGGCTGTTTATTCAATGCATCATGCGGTTTTGGGACATACCTTAGAAATTCCTGAGATGAATGAGGAGTCCTTTAAGGCGGGGTATTATGCAGTTCTTGGAGGCATCCGCTATGTTCTTGATCAAAAGGACCAGCTGATGGCTAATCGCCTCAACTACTATGCACGTGGTATCAATAAAATCGAAGATCCAAAAGCCAATGATCAACTGGTGGCTCCAGATGGGTCTGTGGTGGGTCGTCCTAAGGAAGGTCGTGAAACATTCTTCCCTGATTACTATGTGATTCCCATGGGACTGGCTAAGAACCGTGATAGTCAAGAAGCTTTTGATATGATTTCCTATTTCCGTCGCAATGGGATTGAAGTGGGAGAGTTATTGGTTGACAGAGGTGAGTTCAAGGCAGGCGATTTGATCATCGACATGGCACAAGCCAAGCGTGGTTATGCCAATCACGTCCTCTACAAAGGAAGTGATGAGTCCGCCTGGTCTGATATGTACGCTGAAGTGGTCATGAACAGACCTGTCATGAGAGGTTTCGAAGCTATTCCAATCTTTGAAGCAGATTACTTCAAGCATATTTTGGGTCCTGTTTCCCACAAGGAAGCTCCGAGAACAGTTGTGGATCCAAAGGCCAGCTATTATGTCGTTCATAACAACTCCCTCAGCGCTATCCAGGCAGTCAATGCAGTCTTGCAAAATGGTGGTCGTGTCTACCTGACCGATGATGGCTACATCATGTCGACCAAAGATTTTTCAAACGCCTTGGATACTTACGCTCTATATGGAACACCGATTTACAACAAAAAGCCAGTGGGAGAAAGCCTCAAGCCTATGAAAGTCTACGCTCCGGGCAATCCCAATATCGGCTTGAGTATCCCATCTAAGAGCGAAGTTTATCAAGCCTCCAAACAGATGGGCTTTAAAATGGTCGAGAATCTGGAGGATGCAGATGTTGTTGTTTTAGATAGCAATCAGTTTAGTGCAGATGACCTCGGCAAGAAACCGACCATCATCATCGGTGGTGATGCCATGCATCGTCTTGAAGAACTTGGCTTGATTCCTGGGTTCGATGCAGAACGAACCGGTAGATCTCATGAAGGGCTACTGAAAGCCTTGTTGGATTCGACCCATGTCTTGACAAGTGGCTACTTGCCAAACGATTACTTCTATAGCAATTCTGGAAGCTGGATAAATACCCTGCCAGAAAACTTCAAGCAACTTTTGAAGGTGGCGGATGGTGATTATTTTGTGGCTGGTTGGTGGCCAGGTCATGAAAAAGTTGCTGATAAGCTTTTGGCCATTGATGGGGTTTATGGCGACCAGCCTATCTTTATCTTTGCGGGCGACCCGGTTAACAAGCTAAACAGTATTTACTTCTATCGCTGGGTCAGCAATGCCATTTTTCGTGGAGAAGTAGCGAACTTACTGGCCTACGAGCCTAATCGTGGCATTATTGAGTTTCCGAAGAGCCCCCCTGCCAAAGAGCCTGAAGTCGTTCAAGTTGTCAATGCAGGAAGCCATCAAAAAGCCTCTGTCCCAGTGACCTACTTGACGCAAGAGGCTGATGACCTGAAACTGGCCAGTCTCGGAGAAAGTCCTCATAAGGAAAATGCTCTGCCTAAAACTGGAAACGCTTCTAGTCGCTTCCTGACCTTGATAGGAGCTATGATAAGTGCAATTTTGGCAGGTCTTCATTTCAAGAAAAACCGTCAGAAGGATTGATTCTGTCTAGAAAATCAAAGCCCCCTCTTTCCTCACAGGCAAAGCCTGGTCTGTGGGAAAGAGGGGTTGATTATTCAGCATCTAGGCAATGGGAAGTCCGTTGACTATCCGACTGTAGGCTTGAAGTTTATGTCAGCCTTCTGAGGATGTGTGAGGAGAGCTTTTCTTGCCTACTGGCCTTCAACCTCTTGCTTGATATCTTTTGATCTATTGTGAGCCAAATGAAGAATTCCTTTTTTGTCTGTCTATGGACCAAGAGGCTCTGGAGAAGAGAAGTTTCTACCCCAGAATCTAGCAGTGCAAGGCAGACCTCCGAGGAACAGCTGGCTGTGGAATAGCAAGAAAAAGGATGTTAGCACCTGTCTAACATCCTTTTTCTTTTGTTTTAAACTAATCCTTGAGCAATCATTGTGTCAGCCACTTTTTCAAAGGCAGCAATATTGGCTCCAGCCAAATAGTCGATTCCAAGGCCGTAGGTCTCAGCAGTGGTTTTAGCTGTCTCAAAGATATTAGTCATGATATCTTTCAAACGTTGGTCAACTTCTTCAGAAGTCCATGACAGACGAAGGCTATTTTGGCTCATTTCTAGGGCAGAAACAGCTACACCACCAGCGTTAGCAGCCTTGGCAGGACCGTATAGGATGCCGTTTTCATGGTAAACCTTGATGGCGCCTAGGTCAGAAGGCATGTTTGCCCCTTCAGCAACCGCATAGACTCCGTTTTTCACCAAGCGTTCAGCCGCTTGGGCGTTGATTTCATTTTGAGTAGCACATGGTAGAGCGATGTCCACGTGTCCCTCGTAGTCCCAGACAGAGCCTTCAAAGTATTGAGCAGTCTCTTTTTCAGCAGCATACTCAGTCAAGCGGGCTCGGCGTTTCTCCTTGATATCGACCAAAAGATCAAAGTCAATGCCAGTTTCATCGATGATATAACCGTTTGAATCAGAGACGGCGATAACCTTGGCTCCAAGTTCAGTTGCTTTTTGGACAGCAAACTGAGCAACGTTACCAGAACCTGAGATGACAACTGTTTGGCCGTTAAAGGACTTGCCGTTGGCCTTGAGCATTTCATTAGTGAAGTAAACGAGCCCGTAGCCAGTCGCTTCTGGACGGATGAGAGACCCTCCGAAACCGATTGGTTTACCAGTCAAAACACCAGCATCGAATTGATTGAGGCGTTTGTACTGGCCAAACATGTAACCAATCTCACGACCGCCGACACCGATGTCACCAGCTGGTACGTCCAGAGAAGGCCCGATATGTTTTTGCAACTCAGTCATAAAGCTCTGAACAAAGTTCATGACTTCGCGATCAGTCTTGCCTTTAGGATCGAAGTCAGAACCACCCTTGCCACCACCGATAGGTAGGCCAGTCAAGACGTTTTTATAGATTTGCTCAAATCCTAGGAACTTAAGGATAGACTGGTTAACTGTCGGGTGGAAGCGCAATCCTCCCTTGTAAGGGCCGACAGCTGAATTGAACTGTACACGGTAGCCGCGGTTGACTTGAACCTTGCCGTCTTTGTCCAGCCAAGGGACACGGAAGCTGATGATACGTTCCGGCTCAACGATTCGCTCAAGAATATTTTCTTCTATATATTCAGGGTGTTTTTCAATCACAGGTTCAAGTGTGTTGAAGAGCTCTTCAACAGCCTGGAGGAATTCTGTCTCGTGAGGATTGCGAGCTTTAACACTCTCAAAGGCTTGGTCAATGTATTGTTTTGCAGTGGTCATTTTGGAACTCCTTTTCTTTTAATCTAATCACGGGACTAGAATCCTTAAAATAAGAAGTGTGCGATTTTTCGTTTGCACACTTTTTTCAGAAAATAGCTGTGATAAACTATGTGTTACACTATACCATAAAGCACACACCTTGTCAAGGAAGAGACATAATTTTCTGAAAATTACTAAAATAGAGTTGTTTTGGTGTTTAAAGAGGAGGCAAAAAAATTTTTTTAAAAAAATTATAAAAACGCTTGCAAATTGTAAACGTTTGCGTTATAATAGAATTGTAAAAAAGATAAGGTTGTTCAAGTACACGATAACCCTATCTGGCCTAGGCAAATCTTATAACTTTTGGAGTTGGGCTTAGTAGAGTGTTTGGTGACGACGGTTGCCGGACCAACTAGTCAAACTTCACGCAGACGTATTTATTGGAGGTATTTCTATGCTTAAGATGAATATGAGTCGGTACAAGAACGGCGACAGTTAAGACTATTGTTTTATCAATGTTGTCATTCATCTGTTATACATCATAACTAATACTAAGTAAATAAACGTTGATATCTAGATATTTCTCTTACCAAAAGCAGTAGTCGATAGGGACTACGACGGAGGTAGTACGATTATCAATAAGATTATGAATAGCCCTTAGGGTAGCTACTACGTTTGTCTATTATCTGTAAAGAATAGCAGTTTGAACTAAGAGTTGTAGATAAGCTACCGTGAAAGAATGTTTAAGAGAGGGACACCTCCCCGTGAGGTCTATCAATCACACGAACGAACTTTTATGTTGACGGCTTTATAACAATTGAATAAGAAGGAGGAGCCAGACGCTTTGTCTGGCTTCTTGTGTTTTAGGGGTTAACTCCTGGGCAAGAGGACCAAGAATGAGATGTGTAAGAAAAAAAGTTTTAAAAAGCGCTTGCATTTTTTAAAAGATGTGGTAAAATAAATGCATGGATTGTTACTGGTCATGCAGGCAAAACCTAAGTAAATGTGAAATAATACCCACTTTTTGAGCATTCTCAGAAGGTGTATTGTTTGATATTTATTTAGGTTTTTTCTATTGCATAGACTAAATCTGGAATTATTTTTTAAGGAGGAGCTAACAGTATGGGTAAGTATACTGAATTAGCACAAGATATTGTTGCACACGTTGGTGGTAAGGAAAATATCACTGACCTCAAGCACTGTGTCACACGCTTGCGTTTTTATTTGAAGGACGAGTCAAAGGCTGATACGGACTATCTTAAAGCGCGTGATGGTGTGGTGACTGTCGTTAAAGCCGGTGGTCAGTACCAAGTTGTTATTGGGAATCATGTGCCTGATGTCTATGCAGAGGTTGTTAAAGTGGCTGGACTATCAGGTGGTGGTAGTTTAGATATTGATGAGGGGGATGTACCAAAAGGGAATCTCTTTGATCGCTTTGTAGCTTTGATTTCAGGTGTTTTCCAACCTATCCTCGGAGCCCTTGCTGCATCTGGTATCATCAAAGGTGTAGTTGCTGTTATGGGTGCAATGGGCTTGAATGCCACAAACAGTGCTCTGTATGTTATTTTAAATGCTGCGGGTGATGGTTTCATGCAGTTCTTGCCAATTATCCTGGCAGTTCCTGCAGCACGCAAATTTAAAATGAGCGAATTTACTGCTCTTGCGATTGCTGCTGGCTTGGTATATCCAACCCTCCCAGCAACAGTTACAGCTTTGAAAGAAGCTGGTCTTGATAAGGTCTTTGGAGTTATTCCATTTGCTTTACCGACCTCTGGTTCATACCTTTCAACTGTAATGCCAATTCTCTTGGCGATTTGGGTTGCTTCTCATATTGAGAAATTCATGCGTAAAGTAACACCAGATGTAATCAAACTCTTTGTGGTTCCTTTTGTAACAATCATTGTTACTGTTCCATTAACCTTCCTTTTAGTAGGTCCAATTGCTAATGCATTGTCAGATGCTTTGCAATCAGGTTTCTCTGCTGTTCAAAACTTTAGCCCAATTGTTTACGGTGCACTTGTTGGTGCAACATGGCAAGTTCTCGTAATGTTTGGTCTTCACTGGGCTCTTGTGCCACTTGCAATCATGTCAGTTGCTACTTATGGCTACTCTACAGTATTGACTGCAGCATTGCTTCCAAACTTTACACAAACAGGTGTTCTTGCAGCGATTATGCTTAAAACAAAAGAGCAAAAAGTTAAATCTATTGCTATGCCAGCCTTCATTTCATCTATCTTTGGTGTTACCGAGCCAGCTATCTATGGTGTAACGCTTCCAATGAAGATTCCATTCTACATCTCATGTGCTGTTTCAGCAGTAGTTGGTGCTATTATGATGGCATTTAATGTTACAAGCTATGCTTCAGGTGGTATGGGGATTTTCCTCTTCCCAGCTTTGATTAATCCAAATGGTGATATGTCAGGACTTTGGGTAGCTGTATTGTGCGCAATTGGTGCGATTATCGCTTCATTTGCTATCCAAATGGGAGCTCCAGTTCCAACACTTTTCGGTGGTGCTCCTGCGGAGGCTCCTGTAAAAAAGCCTAGTGCCGAAGCAGTTGCTCCAGTAGCAGCTGTGGAGGCGTCTTCAACAATTACAGAATCACCAATCTTGGCAAGTCCATTGACTGGTGATGTGGTAGCACTAGCAGATGTGAAAGACCCCGTCTTTTCATCGGGTGCTATGGGTCAAGGTATTGCTATTGAGCCAAGTATTGGTCAAGTAGTTGCACCAGCTAATGCGACAGTTAGCCTTCTATTCCCAACCAATCATGCGATTGGTCTCCAACTGGACAATGGTGCAGAACTCCTTATCCATATTGGGATGGATACGGTTGAGTTAGAAGGTAAAGGCTTTACGGCTCATGTGCAACAAGGGGATCGTGTCAGTCTTGGTCAAAAATTGGTATCATTTGACATTGAAGCTATTAAGGCGGCAGGTTTCCCTGTAACCACACCGATTATTGTGACTAACACAGCAGATTTTGCTAGTGTGACAGCGACTAAATCAGGTGCTGTAGTGGCTGGAGATGACTTGCTCGAAGTTTTGAAATAATTTGTCTTAATGATCAAGATGCTTAATGCTTGATTGATGAGGTATGATGAATTGGGAGGTTGGTTTTCTGACGGAACCTCCCTTTTTAATCAATAAAATGTAATCGATTGCAAGGAGGTAGTGATGAAACAAAGATTATGGTCCTTATTGACCTTATTGGGACTGGCGAGTTTGGTTTTAATGGCTTGTGGCAAGTCCAAGGAGACAGCGGAGACAAGAGCTTTTAACCAAGACTTGACGCAAACAATTGTCAGTGGTCCGATTAAGGGACAAAAAGATGAGGACAATCAGGTACTTGAATGGTTGGGTGTTCCCTACGCAAGGGTCAGTGAGCGATGGACAGCACCAAAGCCTGTTGAAACTTGGAAAGATCCCCTTGATGCGACCAATCCAGGGGAACCAGCTCTGCAATTATCCAATGGCGAAATCAAGGGTGTCGAAGACGCTTTAAACCTTGACATTGTCCGTCCAGATACAGATGCAACGGATCTGCCTGTGATTGTCTTTGTCCACGGTGGAAATAACCAGACAGGGCTAGCTCAGGAAATCAAAGGCAACACCTTTGTTAATGATGTGAATGCGGTTTATGTCTCGCTCAATTACCGTCTAGGGGCCCTTGGTTTCAATCCCCTACCTGCTCTAAAAACAGGAACAGACGAGGAAAATTCAGGAAATTATACCTTGTTGGACTTGGCAGCTGGTCTTGACTGGGTTAAGGAAAATATTGCCACCTTTGGTGGAGATGCCAACAATGTGACGCTGGTCGGCTTTTCAGCAGGCGGACGCGATGTGATGGCGACCTTGATTTCCCCTCTTTTTAAAGATAAATATGATAAGGCGATTTCCTTTAGTGGAGGGATGACCCTGGCGGATGAAGCAGAAAGTCAAGCGATTTTTGCCAAGGCTTTTGCCCCACTGGTGGTGGAAGATCAGGTTAAAGGTTCTGAAGAAGAGGCTATTTCTTGGCTCTTATCGGATGACAGGTCTGTCGCTGACTACCTTCATCAGTTAGACGGAGATCGCTTGGCTCCATTGATGGGCAATGCCGGCATTCGGATGTCTGTTTTCCCACATTTGTACAAGGATGGCGTAGTCCTTCCCAAAGAAGGTTTTGAGGTTGCTCAGCTCAATGATGTTCCCCTCTTATTGGTGACAGGGACGAGCGAATTTTCCCTCTTTACGGCTTTTGATAAATACTTCATGGCAGATTTTACTGGAGGTCAGTTGGCTCAAAATGAAGAGAAGCTGGCAGAATTCCTCTATGCGAGAAATTATGGGGGAGACTTCTACCGTTTGGCCAATGGCGTAGAGAGTGCGCGGCTACTGGCAGACCGCTATAAGTCACCGATTTACATTGGGGAAATTCAATATGGTGCTAATGCGGAAGTGACACCGACCTTGGCAAATGGTTTGTCAGCCTACCACGGCGTTTTTGAGCCCCTCTTGCAGACACCGTCTAATTATGCTGGCCTGATTGGAGAAGACTTTTACAATGATGGACAAGCGGCCTTGGCCAAAGCCTTTAAAGGCTACCTTAAGGCGTTTATTGCCACTGCTAATCCTGGTCAGGATTGGAAGGCCTGGACTAAGGATGGCCAAGAGGTGCTTAAGCTTGATGCAGATAAAGAAAAAGCCATCATTGCCATGTCCAGCGATTCCGAGACAGCAGAGGACATTTTAGCGCGAATGGAGGCGGATAGTAGTCTGAGTTC
Source organism: Streptococcus rupicaprae (assembly GCF_040545225.1). Lineage (NCBI taxonomy): Bacteria > Bacillati > Bacillota > Bacilli > Lactobacillales > Streptococcaceae > Streptococcus > Streptococcus rupicaprae. Next base: position 161,490 of record NZ_JBEPLO010000001.1, read on the forward strand.
AGAACAGAAGAAAGTTCTCAACGAACAAGTGCTTAATGGCCGTTGGTTTAGTCAAGTTTTGGATGAAGCTAACTTTAAGTATTAGATAGTAAGGGAGTGAGAAAAGAATTCTAAGCTTCGTTTCTCTCGCTTCCTTAATGAATTGATTCAGATGAAAGCGGGAGCCTTAAGATAAGAAAAGAAGGTTCCCGCTTTTTTGCAGTTAATGGAGTTTTTCCCAGTTTTAAAAGTACTTTAACTCTTTAAGGTGAATCCGTGAATTGACTTATCATGTTTCTGTCATATCATCTATTTTGGGATTTGGTTTAGTATAACAAAAATCATACACTTCATAAGCGTATGACTAATAAATATGAAACTAAAACACAATATAGTGCTACTCTATTTGGCGCTTGTTTCTTAGCACTAGAATTGCCTCTAAAATCAAGCAGCAAGCAGCTAACCAGAAACCAACACGTACTCCAAAATATTCTGTAAAAGAGCTCATCAAAAAGACAAATCCCGAAAAGGCTAATGTAGATACCACCTCGACAACAGAATAGACATTGATAAGTTCTCTTTCATCAATTGCTTCCTGTAAAAAGACATTTTCAGGTACTTCCTTAATCTGAGATAGGAAACCAATCAATAGGAATCAAATCAGGAAAATAATTGCATTTGGCAATAGTAGTATCAAAATAGTTACCAGGACCATTGCGACTAAGGAGAAAGTGATATTTTGCCATTTGTGTTTAAGAACTCTCTCTGATATACGAAAAATGATAAAGCCACCAAATAGAATACCCAAAGAATAGGCTGTCTTGGCATACCCCCAATAACTCTCTGTCTGATGTTCACGCTTAAAGACATCCATAGTCTGGCTTGAGACGTACTGATAACCTGAGAGCAAATCCAGTAATTTATGGTTGTAGTCCTTTTGGTATGTCAAGTCCTTTTTTCTTAGTTTGGCTAGGGTTTTCTGTGTCAGGTTAGGCAAATAAGAGGTCACTAGGGAAAAACCTAAAATCACTAGGGTCAGTTGCCAGTTGAGAACATAGGTCATGCTGATGCAGAAAATGAGTAATTTCAGGAGACTTTTGCCTAAATCGATTGTCACACTAAAATAATCTTCACTAACCACTTCAACGTGATTAGTGATAATGGAGACATAATCAATGGGTCTTTGTTGCTCAAATGTCTGATGATCCTGTCCTATAAATCTTTGGAAAAGGTCAGATTTTAACAGGAGGGCCAGATTCTTGCTGATTTTCCACTCCCAAACCCGGTTGCAATATTCCATGACTAGGTTGAGGGCAATTAAAAGTAAGAAGGTTAGACCAATGAAACCCAGAAAAGCCAACCCCTTGTGGCGTTGGTCAAAGAGGAGTTGGGAGATGAGGGGAAAGAGTGATGAGGTCAAGGCATAAAGGCTGTAAAAAAGGTAGGACTGCAGGATAGTCCACTTCAATTGTTTAAAATAAGTGTTCATATGACTAGATAAAACCAGATACCCAAGCATATCTGGTCAGTAGGTTATAGGCTTGGCTATGTTTCCCACTATCCTTTACCTCTGCATTGTCCATCAAAAGGTAAGGATATCACATCTTGTTTGAAATCAAAAACTTCAAACGGAATAACTTCTTTTTCTTTTAATGTAGAACACTTTATAGAATTTGTCTAGTCTAGTATAACCTATTCAGTCTGATAGCCTTAGACATTCAACACCTCTATATCTATATTTCTTTCAATTAGCTGAATCGGTCAATATCTTTAATGATTTGTGCATAAATTAGGAGGATAGGTCAACTACCTTATCATATCTTGCTAAGGTATTGTTGTCATAATGATGGATAACTTCTATCAGAGTCTGAGGTAATTGCAATAGAATGTCAGAGACCTGTTGCGCATTCGCTTTATCTAAGTTCGACTTGACCTCATCAGCTAGTATCAGTTGACTGTCATGATACAAACTTCTTGCAATCTCTATCCGCTGCTTTTCACCACCAGAAAGGTTTTGAGAATATAAAATATGACCCTTTAGAGATGATAGACCAACCCTGTTTAAAATGTTAACTATTCTATCATAATCTTTTGCTTTGCCAAGCGCTATATTATCTTCAATACTCATTCCATCAAAAATGAATGACTCTTGCAAAATATAAGCCATAGCATGTGATAACTTCTTTTCTCCCATCACCTTTCCCTGAAAGGTGATTTCTCCTGAGTCTGGTAAAACATCACCATAAATCATATTTAACAGTGTCGATTTTCCGCATCCACTAGGTCCAATCACAGCAACCTTGTCACCTTCAGATACATCTAAAGAAAAGTTTTTAAAAATAATTTTATCACCTAATGCTAGGCTAACATCACTAATCCGTATAGGAAAGAGAGTGGAGAAAGTGGAATTTTTTCTCTCTTCTGCTTTTTCTGTCAGCAAGAATGAATATTTATCCCGTAATTGTTTGGTTGACTTATAAGTATTGATGAAGTAGGATAATTCACTAAATTGATAACTGATATTGTGGGAAACTAAATAAATTCCGACAAAAACTGAACCTGATAAATAACCATTATAAGTCATAAAGCCACCAATAATCAGTGGCACAACAGAACAAAAAGCATCAATGCTATTAATAATAAGATTATTTGTAGTTCGCTGCTTCTCATAGTAAATTAATTTGTCAATTCTTTTTGAAAGGACCGATAGAAATCTGGTAAAAAAGAAAGTCTCAGCTTGATAGTTTTTTATAACCCTCTCCCCATCAATGATATTAGTCGCTTGTGAAAGGTATTCTTGATTTGATAGTGACTGTTCTTGTAAAAGTTTATCTAACTTTTTAGAACCAATACCACTGCATAAGGCTGGGATAGAGTAGAAGAATATAAAAATCAAACCCAGACTAAAATTCGTTACCAGAGCATAAATAATTGATACTACTGTAAAACCTAATGATGATATGATAATCACTGCCGGTTCAAGATAACTATTCTCCAGTTGCTTAACATCATTCTCAAGGTCAGATAAGACATCGTCTTTCTTTATTTTAGTACCATACAAGAATTGGTGAAATATCTTCTTTTTAAAACTAATTGTAAAATCTGATAAAATCCTAGCATAATAGTATCTTTTACCTGCTAATCCAACGATAATGAATAGATTTCCTAAAATACCTATAAGTAACGCATGCCAAAGCACCTCTAGATTTTTCTTCTCAAAACTAGAAACAATCATTGATACTAACTTTGGTGTTATCACAGCTTCAAGCCACGTGATTACTATAAATATAAAATAGAAAAAGAGGTGTTTTTTTGATATAAATTGTTTAAGCATATCTGATAAATCTTTCAAAATTATTTACTAACTTCGACAATTTAACCTTGTCAGAAGAGAGAGCAATGATTTGATAGACGCAGTATTCCATTAAATCCTGTTTTTGACATTTTAAAAATTGCCCATCTTCAGAAATTATTGGAGAATAGCCATCTATCATATTAGCGACGCATTCCATACACATTCCTTTACACCAACAATTTTTACACTTTTCAAAGTTGTCCTTGTTATTGAAAAGACTGACCTTATCGCTGTTATGAGTACCCCAAAATCTAAAACAAGACTTGGGAGTTCCATCTACGTCAAAAGTTACAGTATTTTCAGGATCTATATCGTCACAAAAAGACTCTGTCTTACTCTTATAAATCATTGAAAGAAGAACATCATATACAATTGGACTGATATAATTCTTAACATTAGCTTCAATAATGTCATTAATTGATTGAACAATAAACTCCTTTCGCTTTTCTTTACTCATCTCCATCTCTTTAACTACAAGAATCTTATTTTTACTAAACACATTATTGATATTGAACCGTATGCTCATATCAGTAAAGTACTTATAAATATCTTCTTTTGAAAGGTTTAATTTTTGATGCTTGCGTGTATACGTTGAAGCTACTTCAAAGGTTTCATAATTGATGCTCTTTAAATAATCAATAAATTTAACGGTCCGTCTATGACTACCTTTTCCCCTTAACTGATCATGAATTTCTTGAGGTCCATCTAAACTAACTATTAAAAACGGCTGATACTTCTCAATCATTGATTTTACTTTCTTATTTAGAACAGTACCATTTGTCACCGTTTCAATCTTACTCACTTCAATGTTTTGTGATAGTTGTTCTATTATGTAAACAAACAGGTCAATGTTTAAAAATGGTTCTCCCCCAAAGAGGATTAATCTATTAATCCTTTTAACATCTCCAGAAACAAGTTGTTCTATAATTTTGTCAGCTGTAGGGTGATCCATAAGTTGATTTGTCATTCCATAATTTCCACCATCTGCATAGCAATAAGCACATGACAGATTACAACTATTAGAAATATTGATGACAACCTTTTTCAAGGTACTCTTGTCAAGTTCCTTTTCAACACGAGTTTCTGAATTGTTATTCGAAGTTGATATGGTAAAATTTTCAGAATTAAAATAATAGGTATTAGAATCTGTATAAAACGTTTTTAGCATAGGCAGAACTCCTATCTCAAAAGAGGGGAACACTATCCCCTCAAGCAAAACAAAACTGGCCTTAACGACCACCGCCACAAGAATGGCTAGGACCACAATTATTTACAACAATAGTTGGCTTTTCCTCTAGCAATTCTCCCAAATCGATAATTTTTAAATCATCCATTTGACTGTCCTCCTTTGTTTTGATACTTGAATTATATCACTACTAAAGAAACATATAAAAAAATCCCATATCTGCCTATTAGACTTCCTCCATTAAAATTTTTTCTAAATGTTTTTCATAAGTCGTCGCAATATGATTGCTACCTGCTAATTTCATGGCTCCAATACACTTCTTCATTTCAATAATACTGTGCCGATTACCGGTCTTCTTATACTTGAATAAATGCTGCGCATATAAGAATACTAGACGCTCATAGACTTCTGTTTCAATAAAGAAACATTGGGTTAGCTGCTTTTCAAAGTAGGTTGCATCAAATAACTCTCCGCGTTCAATGCAGGTGATAAAACCATTTAATAACATGGTAGAAATTAAGCGTCTATTATTGGGGATTTCCTTATAAAAGTCTGTCCGCCTTGCCATTTCCCGTGATAAGACCATAAAGACATCATGTTTTAGAACATCCAAGGTATTGATAAAAATCAATAACTCATAACACCCCCAATACTCTACACTAAATAAGTAGTCTGTCAGATAATCTAAATCACCTTTAGAATAGTGCTTTTCACCAGATAAATCTTCTAATCGTATTTTTAAAAGGATGATATTAAGTTGATGAAACTTCCCACTGACATTTTCCTGCTCCATCAGAGAGAAGAGGAGTTTCTTCATGCCATCTATATCATGAGTGGAGACGTACTGCCTTATTTTAGACAACAACTCATTCAATTCGTCGCGACGGAAATCATGCACGGTGTACATAAATTCATCAATAGGCATATTAATTTTATCCAAGATAAGCATAAACTTGGTAATAGTTAAATCTGTCTCTCCTTTTTCAAATCGAGAGAGTTGAGAGGTTGATATTCCTGACTTTGCAACATCTTTAAGTCTCAGTCCTCTTGATTCACGAAACTTTTTAAAAATTTCTCCAAAATTATTCATAATACTCCTTTCAACGCCATATATGGGAACGAAAATCCATTTTTATAAATCTATTATACAATAAATAAAAACGAAAGTGAGGAAAATCACATGAAAAAACGCACATTACTACCTGTACTCCTTCTCATTCTTGAAGGGATTATTGTTATAGGTGTTGGTTAGATGAAAAAAATCTAGACTCTTTTTCTACACTTAAAAGGCTCTATAATCTCTACAGGGAATATACCCACTACAGATATTATAGAGCTTTTTTAATGGCAATAATATAATCATCACAAAAGAGAGGAACTGTAAAGTAAAAATGCTTTTCCTCATCAGTCTTTTGATTTCTTGAGTCTTTTGATTTCTTGCTTACAAATCTTTGGGATTTTTGGTACAATGAAGGAAAGAACAAAGAGGAGGCTGGTATGGAGGGTTCAAGACGTGCTAAACATGCGACAAAAGACAAGGGGATTTTGGGCCTTGCCTTAGGGATGTTTTTGGTTCTTATCATAGGTTATGTTTTTTTATTTCATCAGTGGCAAAAGGGCAGCCCTGACATTTTATTGAGACAGGTAGCTGATCGAAGCCAGCCTATGAAAGAGGACCAGCCTGTGCAGACGGCCCGTATCATGGCTCATGGAGATTTGCTCTATCACGACATTCTCTATATGTCTGCCTTACAAGCAGATGGGACTTATGATTTTTCAGGGAATTTTGATTATGTCAAGCCCTGGTTCGACCAGGCGGATTTGGTCATTGGCGATTTTGAGGGAACGATTGCGCCTGAGCTTCCCTTAGCGGGTTACCCGCTTTTCAATGCACCAGCCAGTGTGGCGACAGCGATCAAAGATGCTGGCTATGATGTGCTCGATTTGGCCCACAACCATATTTTGGATTCTTATTTATCGGGCCTCATTTCCACGGCCAAGACTTTTAATGACTTAGGCATTGCGACGGTGGGGGTCTACCCAGAAGGCAATCGGGCAACAGCACCGATTTTGATTAAGGAAGTCAATGGCATCAAGGTGGCGATTTTAGCCTATGCCTATGGTTTTAATGGCATGGAGGCCAACCTCACACCAGAGGAGCAGGCGGCCTATCTCTCGGACTTGTCCCTAGAGCAGATGCAAAAGGAAATTGAAGCAGCAGAAGAGCTAGCAGATGTGACCCTTGTCATGCCTCAGATGGGCGTGGAGTACAGTCTAGAGCCGACGCAAGAGCAACAGGAACTCTACCGTCAGATGGTGACATGGGGCGCAGACATTGTCCTTGGTGGGCATCCCCACGTGGTAGAGCCAGCCGAAGTCCTTGACAAGGACGGGGAGCAAAAGTTGATTATCTACTCGATGGGGAACTTCATTTCCAACCAAAGGATTGAGACCATGGGCGAGACACCCAATGCTCAATGGACCGAGCGGGGTGTCTTGATGGATGTGACCCTGGAGAAAGTTGGAGATAAGACCACGATCAAAAGAGCCAAGGCCCATCCGACCTGGGTGAGCCGTGTGGAAAATGGTGGCTATTCTCCAGAAGGCTTTGCCCTCTATGACTACAAGACCTTGGTTTTAGAAGACTTTATCCCAGGCGGCCCTCATCGTGACCAGTTAACACCTGAGATTCAGGCACGTATCGACACCGCTTATGAGGAAATGAATGCCCTGGTTGGCCTGAATTGGGAGGCCCGACCAGCAGCCAAGCCCTAAGATGTTCCATTTTCGCTTCAGAGAGATTAGCTTCAATGATTTTTAGCTTACTGAAAATTCCTCAACAGAAGGTGCTGCTGAGGAATTTTTGTTTATACTCATTCAAAATCAAAAATAGAAGGGGTAAAGGGTTCGTTTACTTGATCTTAGCTTGTCTAGCCTTACTGCCACCACGTTTTCTAGTTCTGTAGCACGCTTCTCTAACAGTCCCGTGAACTACTGAAGCAGTTTTTATCTAATTGTGACGTTTGGAAATCAAGCAATACTGTTTTATTTGAGAATCAGTCGGTAATGCACTAAATTATCTATTTTTGAATTTTATTTAGTATTAGGCGTTCTTCACCTGATTCGCCTTGCGGTACTGGCTCGGGGTTTGGTGGTAGTAGTTGCGGAATTGCCGGTTAAAGTTGGAGAGGTTGTTGAAGCCTACTTCTTCAGAAATTCTCAGGACCGATTTGACAGTATCTTTGAGCTCTCTGGTAGCGACCAGCAGGCGGTGCTGGATGATAAAGTCCATCGCTGAGGTACCTGTTTGTTGCTTAAAAAAGGTCATAAAGTGCGTCTCGCTATAGCCGGCAAAATCAGCCAGGTCCTTGATGGTCAGGTGGCGGTGGTAATTGCTCTGGATAAATTCGATGATGGCTCTGATCTTATCATTTTTACGATAGGAGTCTTCGGTCATCTTTTGGCGCACATAGTCGTAGCGATAGAGGGTATAGATGAAATGGCTGAGCTGGGATTTGAGTTCTAGCTCATAAAAGGCTGGCTTGTCTTTCTCTAAAAGAAGGACCTGTTCGATGGTCTTTCGCAATTCAGCATAGCCAGGGTCATTAGGTTGGACGCGCAGGATAAATTTAGAATGGGCATTTTGCAAGGGCTGTAAAAAATGAATGCTGGCCTGGTCCATTTGAGCCGCTCCCAAGAGGTCTAAGTGGAAGATGAGGTTATCTGTAATATGAATCTTATCGGCAATCGGATGGATAGAGTGGAGGCCATTGGGACGGATGAGGATAATATCATCTTGCTGGCTGACAAAACGATCGTAATCAATATGGAAATGCGCACTCCCTTCCCGAACCAGAATCACTTCCATTTCCTGGTGCCAATGGAAAAGAATGTCTGGAATCCCATCGATTACCTCAATGTGTTTGATCGTGATGGGTAAGAGTCGATTTTGGTGCTGGACAGACTGGCGGTAGTCATGGAGAAATTCGTGAATGGCCATCTGAGTCCTCCTTCTTCTGATAAGATAATAGTATCAGTTTTTAGGAGAATAAGTCAAGAAAAAATCATGGCTATGGCCTATAATAGAAGTAGTTCACTAGGAGGTTTATCGATGAGACTCGAACACGCCGCCCTCTATGTAATTGAACTGGAGCGGGCAAAGACGTTTTTTGAAACCTACTTTGGGGCAGTCAGTGGGGAGCTTTACCACAATCCCAAGACGACCTTCAAGTCTTATTTCCTGAGTTTTTCAGAAGGGGCGCGTTTGGAAATCATGACACGGGATGATTTGGTGGATTTGCCTAGGGAGCTGACCCGAATTGGCTATGCCCATTTGGCTTTTAGCCTGGGAAGTAAGGAAGCGGTTGATGCCTTGACGGAGCGTCTTATCAAGGATGGCTATACCCATATTAGTGGGCCGAGAACGACAGGAGATGGTTATTACGAATCTTGTATGCTCGATGCCGAAGGCAATCAGTTGGAGTTGACCGTCTGAGGTCACGTGATTTATTTAGTTTATAATAATAATTTAAGGAGTTTTATCATGGGAACATTTCCTAAAGGATTTTTGTGGGGCGGTGCTATCGCTGCTAACCAAGCTGAAGGAGCTTATAACGTTGACGGTCGTGGTCTCGTTCAGACCGATGTGACAACAGGTGGCTCGGTCAATACACCGCGTTACACTACTTTTATCGATAAAGATGGTAATCCTGGCAAGGTGCCTTCGATGGGTCACGCAGGAAAAATCCCTGAAGGGGCTAAATTTGCTATTTTAGAGGACCACTATTACCCTAACCATGATGGAGTGGATTTCTACCATCGCTACAAGGAAGACATCAAACTCTTTGCGGAAATGGGTTATAGTATTTTCCGCCTGTCTATCTCGTGGGCACGCATCTTCCCAAATGGTGATGATGCTGAGCCAAACCAAGCGGGTCTTGACTTCTACCGTTCTGTCTTTGAGGAATGTCGCAAATATGGAATTGAGCCACTCGTTTCTATCTGGCACTTTGATACGCCATTATCGCTTGAAGAGCGCTATGGTGGCTGGACCAATCGTAAATTGATTGATTTTTATGTACGATATGCGGAGACTATTTTCAAAGAGTATAAAGGTCTTGTGAAATACTGGCTCACCTTTAACGAAATCAACGGGACGATTATGTTTATGGAGTTTGGTGGGGACAATGTTCCAGATAAGGCCTATCAAGATGCCTATCAGCACCTTCACTATCAATTTGTAGCCAGTGCCCGTGCAGTAAAATTAGCCCATGAAATCGATCCTGACTATAAAGTGGGAAATATGATTTGTGGTATTACGTATTATCCAGCTACCTGTGACCCAGCCGATATCTTGCTCAACGAACACAAGTGGCAGCAAAATATCTACTATTGTGGGGATGTTCAAGCTAAAGGAAAATACCCAACCTTTGCGAAACGTCTTTGGAAAGAACGCAATGTTGAGCTAGATATTACAGAGCAAGATCTAATTGACTTACGTGAAGGTAAGGTAGATATGTACACCTTCTCTTACTACATGTCTAATAACGTGACCACGCATACCGGTAATGAGACAGTAGGCGGAAACTTCTCACATGGAACAAAAAATCCTTACTTGACTTATTCGGATTGGGGATGGGCACATGATCCATCTGGTTTGCAATATTACCTTGAAAAGATGTACGATCGCTACGAGATTCCACTCATGGTTGTGGAAAATGGCTTAGGTGCATTTGACACGGTCGAAGAAGATGGTGCTATTCACGATGATTATCGGATTGACTACCACCGTGCCCACATCAAGGCGATGGCGGCAGCGATTGACAATGGGGTCGACTTGATTGCCTACACCACTTGGGGCTGTATTGACCTCGTTTCAGCAGGGACAGGTGAAATGCGCAAGCGCTATGGCTTCATCTATGTTGATAAGGACGATGAAGGTAATGGAACTTTTGTGCGCACGCCGAAGGATTCCTTCTATTGGTATAAAAAAGTCATCGCATCAAATGGAGAGGATTTGGATTAAAAAATCTTATTCAGTGATTTTTCTATAAACTCTCTAGTCAGAAAAGAAGGTCCCTCGGCTTATTGTCCGAGGGGCTTTCATCTAGGGCTAGAGAGTTTTTTCCTAACAAGGTTCAACAAAAGGTGGTAACCTGCCAAATTCGTTGAGTTTTGGTATAATAGGTCTATCTTAAGATGAAAATCCGATTTGAAAATAGTGTGAAAGGGGAGGTACATGAAAAAATGGTCAATTATCAGAGTTTTGCTAGGACTGCTCCTTAGTTTCATGTTGTTTTCGCGCCTTTTTCAAACCGTGATACCGGCTGCGTCTCCCAGACTGTCTAAGGCTTCTCTTCAGAGTGTGATAACGCCTAAGTTTCATCTGGTCGCTATTGGGGATTCTCTGACCGAAGGAGTAGGGGATTCGACCGGTCAAGGAGGATTTGTCCCTCTATTAGCCCAGCAAATTTTCCATGAGCAAGGATACGATGTGGTGACAGCCAATTATGGTGTAGCTGGGAATACCAGCAAGCAGATCTTGAAGCGCATGAGCGAAGACAGGCCCATTCAGCAAAGCCTCAAAGAAGCAGACTTGATGACACTGACCGTCGGAGGCAATGATGTCATGCATGTCATTCGCAAAAACCTGGATAGCTTGACCGTTAAAACCTTTAAAAAGCCTGCCAAACAATATAGCAAACGGCTAAGAAAAATAATTGATCTGGCTAGACAGGAGAATCCTGACCTGCCGATCTATATTTTGGGGATCTACAACCCTTTCTACCTTAACTTTCCCGAATTAACAGAGATGCAGACGGTTGTAGATGATTGGAACCAGACGACTGAAGAGACCTTGACGCATTATAAGAATGTTTATTTTGTCCCCATCAATGATCGGCTCTATAAAGGCATCAATGGGGAACAGGCTCTGATAGAGCATGTAACGGGACAGACTAAGGTGGTCAACGATGCCCTCTTTGAAGAGGATCATTTCCATCCGAATAATAGAGGCTATCAGATTATGCAGGCAGCGATAATGGAGAAAATGAATGAAACAAGCGAGAGTTGGCAAAGGAAAAAAGAAAATTAACGGGTGGAAATGGCTCTTCATCCTGTATTTGGGAGCCCAGCTGGCACTTGTCCGTGTGGTCTGGCAACGAGTAGGGACTAAACGAGAGGACTTGGCACTGGTCTCTCATGACAGCCAGGCTCAACTTCAGATGGGGACCTTTACGACCAATAGGGATCAGCTTAACCAGACCTTGAAGGCTTATCTTGGCGCTTACCAGTCCAAGGCCTTCACTTATGATGTCTTTGTTACGGAAAAAGAAGTTGTTTTTGAAGGGACCTATGAAATTCTAGGGGCCAAGATTCCACTCTATATCTACTTTACACCTTATAAAGATGAGAATGGGGCAGTGGTGCTGGATGTGACAGAGGTGTCAGCAGGGACCCTGAGTCTTCCTAAGTCAGAAGTTCTAAAGTACATTAAGAAGGCCTACCCGTTTCCCGATTTTATCCAAATTTCAGCCGAGGAAGGACGCATCCTGGTTAACCTACCTCATTTGACCAATAAGTTTGGAGTTGTCGTGACTGCTAAGACCATTGACCTTTATAACGATCACTTTATTTTTGAAATTTTTAGAAAAACAGATTAAAAGTGGAAAAACAACCTAAAATACTTGACCTGATAGGCATTTTAGGATATGATAGTATCTGTTAGAGCAAGAGCTCATCAAAATTTTTTGGAGGAATTAGCACAATGGCTAACAAACAAGATTTGATCGCAAAGGTAGCAGAAGCTACAGGTTTGACTAAGAAAGATTCTTCAGCAGCAGTAGATGCAGTATTTGCTTCAGTAGCAGATTACCTTGCAGCTGGTGAAAAAGTTCAATTGATCGGTTTTGGTAACTTTGAAGTGCGTGAGCGCGCTGCTCGTAAGGGTCGCAACCCACAAACTGGTAAAGAAATCGAAATCGCAGCTTCAAAAGTTCCTGCTTTCAAAGCTGGTAAAGCACTTAAAGACGCTGTAAAATAAGGCGGTAAGTCAGAAATCTTTGATTTCGTTGACGCACCCCCGTCAGGAATGCTAGGTTTCTCACAGTTCCTTGAACGAAGAGAAACCAGCAGTCTACGACGAAAGCGACTAAAAAAGCCCGTCATATCAAGGTTATACCTTGGTGGACGGGTCTTTTTTATTGTTTTGGGACTCCAAGTGTCAGGGGATTGACACTTGGAGGTTGGAAATAAGGCAAATAGATTTGCGTCAAAAGTGTCAGGGGATTGACACTTGGAGGTTGGAAATAAGGCAAATAGATTTGCGTCAAAAGTGTCAGGGGATTGACACTTGGAGGTTGGAAATAAG